>NZ_JBIRNE010000002.1:0-154958 GCF_044331465.1 Streptomyces sp. NPDC017225
TACGCGGGCAACCAGGACACCCAAAACCGTTCGGGATGTCCGCAGTGACCAGGTACGAGTCCAAGACTCACTCCTGCTCACTGATTAGGAACGGTGATGGTGCGTGGACACCTGGGGGTGCCACATGGGCGGCCGGCCGTGACCGCCACCCGGCCGACGCAGTTGAACCAGCCATGAAGAAGCGCAGCATGCTCGCCCTCGCCACCCTGGCCACCGGTTTCGTCGTCGCGGCCGTCACGCCCTCCCACGCCGCTCCGGGTGAACTCCCGCTCGGCCTCGACGTGGAGGACACCGTCAGCACCGTCCAGGACACGGTCGCCACCGAGAACCTGGCCCTGGGCGACGACGCCCGCGGGCAGCAGGGCTGACGTAGACCGTCCGTCACGCACCACCCGGACCACGCGGCGCCGGCGTCCCTCCCCCGAGGGGTGCCGGCGCCGCTGTCGTAGGCGCTCATCTGCGCCTGGTTTCCGTGGCAGGGTGGAGCGGGCAAGCCTCAGGGGGCCAACAGAAGAGGGGGACCTGTGACCGTCGTCTGGATCAACGGCGCGTTCGGTGCGGGGAAGACCACCACCGCACGGGAACTGATCGAACTGATCCCGAACAGCACACTCTTCGACCCCGAGGTCATCGGCGGAACGCTCGCACATCTGCTGCCGCCCAAACGCCTCGCCGAGGTCGGCGACTTCCAGGACCTGCCGATCTGGCGCCGCCTCGTGACCGACACAGCGGCCGCGATGCTCGCCGAGCTCGGGGGGACCCTCGTCGTCCCCATGACCCTGCTGCGGCAGGACTACCGCGACGAGATCTTCGGCGGCCTCGCCGCCCGCCGCATCGCGGTCCGGCACGTCCTGCTGGCTCCGGCGGAAACGATCCTGCGGAAGCGGATAGCGGGCCGCGAGATACCGGAGGACCTGACCGACGGCGAGATACGCGTACGGCAGTGGTCGTACGACCACATCGAGCCGTACCGGGCCGCCCTCGCCTCCTGGCTGACCGCCGACGCCCACCCGGTCGACACCGGCGCGCTCACCCCGTACGAGGCCGCCGCCAGGATAGCCGAGGCCGTCGGCACCGGCTCAGCGCCGGCCTGCGACATCGTGCAGACGCCCGAGCCCACCGCCGAGACCCTCGCGGCCGGCGTCCTGCTCTTCGACGAACAGGACCGGGTGCTGCTCGTCGACCCCACCTACAAGCCCGGCTGGGAGTTCCCCGGCGGCATCGTCGAGCCCGGTGAGGCGCCCGCCCGCGCCGGGATGCGCGAGGTCGCCGAGGAGACCGGTATCCGCCTCGACGACGTACCCGCCCTGCTGGTCGTCGACTGGGAACCGCCCACACCCCCGGGCTACGGCGGTCTGCGCCTGCTCTTCGACGGCGGCCGGCTCGACTCCGCCGACGCCGGCCGGGTCCTGCTGCCCGGCCCCGAGCTGCGCGCCTGGCGCTTCGTCACCGAGGACGAGGCCGCCGGCCTGCTGCCCCCGGTCCGCTACGAGCGGCTGCGCTGGGCCCTGCGAGCCCGGGAACGCGGTGCGGCACTGTACCTGGAGGCGGGCACCCCGGTCGGCTGACGTCGGCACACCCCCGTGGGCACGCGCCGATTGCCGGAGTGCCTGCGACGCCCGGGCGGTCACCGGATCGCCGTGACCGCGGCGGGCAGCCTCCGTTCCCGACCGGTACCGCTCAGCTCGCCGCGTAGTTGCGCAGGAACAGGGCCTCCGTCACCGACAGCCGCTCCAGTTCCTCGGGGGACACGCTCTCGTTCACGGCGTGGATCTGCGCCTCCGGCTCGCTCAGGCCGATCAGCAGGATCTCCGCCCGCGGGTAGAGCCCGGCCAGGGTGTTGCACAGCGGGATGGAGCCGCCCTGACCGGCGTACTGCATCTCCTCGCCCGGGTACGCCACCGCCATCGCGTCCGCCATGGCCCGGTACGCCGGGCTGGCGGTGTCGGCGCGGAACGCCTGGCCCTGGCCGATCTGCTCGACGCCGACCCGCGCGCCCCACGGCGTACGCGCCTCCAGGTGGGCCTGGAGCAGCTTGGTGGCCTCGGCGGCGTCCACGCCCGGCGGCACCCGCAGGCTCACCAGCGCGCGGGCACCCGCCTGCACCGACGGGGTGGCGCCGACGACCGGCGGGCAGTCGATGCCGAGCACCGTGACGGCCGGCCGCGCCCAGATCCGGTCGGCGATCGACCCGGAACCGATCAGTTCCACGCCGTCCAGCACCCGGGCGTCCCGGCGGAACTGCTCCTCGTCGTAGGCCAGGCCCTCCCACGCGCCGTCAGCCGCGAGTCCGTCGACGGTCGTCGAGCCGTCCTCGGCGCGCAGGGAGTCCAGTACGCGGATCAGAGCGGCCAGCGCGTCGGGCGCCGCGCCGCCGAACTGGCCGGAGTGCAGGTTGCCTTCGAGCGTGTCGACCTTCACGCGGACGAGCGTCATGCCGCGCAGCGTCGAGGTGACCGTCGGCAGCCCGACCCGGAAGTTGCCCGCGTCGCCGATGACGATGGTGTCGGCCGCCAGCAGCTCGGGGTGCTGCTCGGCGTACCGCTCCAGGCCCCCCGTGCCCTGCTCCTCCGAACCCTCGGCGATCACCTTGACGTGCACCGGCACGCCACCGTTCGCCTTCAGCGCGCGCAGCGCGAGCAGGTGCATGAGCACGCCGCCCTTGCAGTCGGCCGCGCCGCGCCCGTACCAGCGCCCGTCGCGCTCGGTCAGTTCGAACGGCGGGGTCGCCCAGCCGTCCTCGTCCAGCGGCGGCTGCACGTCGTAGTGGGCGTAGAGCAGGACCGTCTTCGCGCCCTCGGGGCCGGGCAGGTATCCGTAGACCGACTGCGTGCCGTCCGGCGTGTCGAGCAGGTCCACGTCCTGGAAGCCCTCGGCGCGCAGTGCGGCCGCTATCCAGTTGGCGGCGCCCACGCTCTCGCTGCGCGGGAACTGGTCGAAGTCCGCCACCGACTTGAAGGCCACCAGCGCGGTGAGCTCCTCCTTCGCCCTGGGCATCAGCGAGGAGACGGTCTCGGCGACCGGATTCGACGACATGGGCACGCTCCTTGTGGGTGCGACGTTGTACCGAGAAGTACAGGAGTACGTCGAGTACGACGGGTACGACGAGTGCTGGGATTGGTAGGCCCGATCCTCCCACAGTGGCCTGCGGCGATGCCCGCCGTAGGATGCGGGGGTCAGGTGCGGCATGCGGTTTGTTGGGAGCAGTAGACCATCGTGAGCAGCGAGAACTCTTCGGCGGACGACACGCGTCAGGTCTGGGACGTGGTCGTGGTGGGCGCGGGACCGGCGGGGGCCTCGGCCGCCTATGCGGCGGCGGTCGCGGGGCGGCGCGTGCTGTTGCTGGAGAAGGCGGAGCTGCCCCGCTACAAAACCTGTGGCGGCGGCATCATCGGTCCCTCGCGCGACACCCTCCCGCCCGGTTTCGAGCTGCCCTTCCGGGACCGTGTGCACGCGGTGACGTTCTCCAACAACGGGCGGTTCACCCGGACGCGGCGCTCCCGGCAGATGCTGTTCGGGCTGATCAACCGGCCCGAGTTCGATCAGCAGCTCGTCGAGCACGCGCAGAAGGCGGGCGCCGAGCTGCGCACCGGGGTGTCGGTGACGCGGGTGGAGCAGCACGGGTCGGCCGTGCCGGACCGACGCACGGTCGCCGTCGTCCTGCAGGGCGGGGAGACGGTGCTGGCGCGGTCCGTCGTCGGCGCGGACGGCAGCGCCAGCCGGATAGGGGCGCATGTCGGGGTGAAGCTCGACCAGGTCGACCTCGGTCTGGAGGTGGAGATCCCGGTGCCGGAGACGGTGGCCGAGGACTGGAAGGGACGGGTCCTCATCGACTGGGGGCCGCTGCCCGGCAGTTACGGCTGGGTCTTCCCCAAAGGCGACACGCTCACCGTCGGGGTGATCTCGGCACGCGGCGAGGGCGCGGCGACCAAGCGGTACCTGGAGGATTTCGTCGCCCGGCTCGGCCTCGCCGGCTTCGAACCGAGCATCTCCTCCGGCCATCTGACGCGTTGCCGTGCCGACGACTCGCCGCTGTCGCGCGGGCGGGTCCTGGTCTGCGGGGACGCCGCGGGGCTCCTGGAACCGTGGACCCGTGAGGGAATCTCCTTCGCGCTGCGCTCCGGACGGCTCGCGGGGGAGTGGGCGGTGCGGATCTCCGAGGCGCACGACGCCGTGGACGCGCGCAAGCAGGCCCTGAACTACGCCTTCGCGATCAAGGCGGGGCTCGGCGTCGAGATGAGTGTCGGCAAGCGGATGCTGGCGCTGTTCGAGCGCCGGCCGGGGCTCTTCCACGCGGCCCTGACCGGTTTCCGCCCGGCCTGGAAGGCGTTCAAGGACATCACGCAGGGCTCGACCTCGCTGGGTGAGCTGGTCCGCAGCCACCCGCTGGCACAGCGGGCGCTGGCGGCGATCGACCGCCGGACCGCGGTCAAGGGGGACTCCGCGGGCGCTCCGGGCAGCGCGGGCGGCTCGGGTGGCGCGGGTACTCCGGACGCTCCGGACGCTTCGAGTGGCCCGAGTGGCCCGGGGGCCGCGGGCGCCGCGGGTGACGAGGTCAGCTCCTGACCTCGATCCGGAAGACGGGGTGGTCGGCGGCGGACGCGACGATCTCCTCGTCGGAGGACTTGGCGGTGACTCCCTGGAAGTACTGGTTCACCTCCCACCCCCACTTCTCCAGGTAGGTCCGCAGGATCGGGAGCTTCTGCTCGTCGGGGAGCTCCACCGCGGTGAAGGTGCGGACCTTGCGTCCGACGCGCAGCTCCCCGCCGCCGGCGGCGCGCATGTTGCGCACCCACTGGGAGTGACCGCGGGCCGAGACGAGGTACTGCCCGTCCCCGTGGACGTGCGGGTTCACAGGGATCCGCTGCATCTGTCCGCTCTTGCGACCGCGGACGGACATCTCCGCGGCGCCGGCGAGGCTGACACCGTGCCGGGCCAGCCAGCCGATGACGCCGTTGAGCCGGACGGTGACCGGGCTGCCCTTGCGGTAGTACGGCGCTGATGACATCGGTGACCCCCAGGTCGCTCAGGTGGCGAGAACGATGATGAGAGCGCTGCTCTCTTTCGTGAGCACTGCTCTCGCTCTGTGCTTCAGTGTGCCCGAGGGGGACGCGGGAAGCAAGAGCGCTGCTCTCGTTTGTGCGCGCCGCTCACCTTTGCGTGCGGCGCTCCTGTTTGTGTGCGCTGCTCTCCTTTGCGTGCAGTGCTCTCGTCTGTGTGCGGTGCTCTGACTCCGTGGGACACTGGACCCATGAGCAGCACCACACACGGCGCCCGTGCCCGCGCCCGGATCGAGGTCACCGCCGCCATCAAGGACGAGGCGCGCGCACAGCTGGCGGCGGAGGGCGCCGCCAAGCTCTCGCTGCGGGCCGTGGCCCGCGAGCTGGGCATGGCATCGTCGGCCATCTACCGCTACTTCCCCAGCCGCGACGATCTCCTGACCGCCCTCATCATCGACGCCTACAACGCGCTCGGCGAGGCCGCCGAGGCCGCCCACGACGCGGCGGCCGACGCCGGACCCACCCGCCGCTGGACCGCGGTGTGCGAGGCGGTACGCGCCTGGGCGTTGACGCATCCCCACGAGTACGCGCTGATCTACGGATCACCGGTACCCGGCTATACCGCGCCCGTGGACACGGTCCCCGCCGCCGCCCGGGTGGCCTACGTGTTCATGGGCGTCCTGCGCGACGCACACCGGGGACCGGGCCTCGCCAAGCCGCCGCTGCCCGCCGAACTGCGGCCCGAGGCCCACCGGATGGCCGCGGACTTCGCCCCCGATCTGCCGCCGGAGACGGTGGCGGCGTTCACGGCGGCCTGGGCCGAGTTGTTCGGGCTGGTCGGGTTCGAGGTGTTCGGGCAGTTCAACCGGGTCGTGGAGGACCGGGAGACGTTCTTCCGTCACGCGGCGGAGCGGCTCGCCCACGCGGTGGGCCTGGTCTTCCCCCAGTCCTCCCCCGGTCGTTGAGGCGTCCCTCACCCGGACGGAACCCTCGGCGGGGGCAGCAGGGCCAGGTCCTGCCGCAGGACGCGTGCGTGCAGGGACCGCAGCCCCGGCCCCGGGTCGGAACCCATCGCCTCGGCGAGCCGCTGCCGTACCGCCTCGTACGCGCTGAGCGCGTCGGACGGGCGGCCCGCGCGGTACAGCGCGAGCATCAGCAGTTCGCTGAGGCGTTCCCGCAGGGGGTGCGCGGCCACGAGCCGGACGAGTTCGTGGACGCACTCGAAGGAGTGCCCGAGTTCGATCAGGCCGGCCAGCCGAGCCTCCAGGACGGTGAGCCGTTTCTCGGCCCAGCGCAGCCTCTCCGCCGCCAGGTAGGGCGTCTGGAGCCCCTCGGCGAACTCGCCGCGCCACAACCGCTCCGCCCGCCCGGCCAGTTCGGTGGCGCGGTGCAGCTCGCCGGTGTCGCGGGCGGCCACCGCCTCGGCCACCAGTTCCCGACGCTGTCGCAGGTCGTCGGCGTGGGCCCCGGTGAGGCGGTAGCCGCTGCCGGTCCACGTCAGCTCCGCACCGTCGCCGAGCGCGCGGCGCAGCCCCGAGACGTACTTCTGCACCAGGTTGCGCACGTGCACCGGCGGTGCCCCGCCCCACACGGCCTCGACCAGACCGTCGTACGAGATGGGGCGCGCCTCCTGGAGCAGCAGGACGGCGAGCACCGCGCGCTGCTTCGGCGGACCGAGGGGTATCTCGACGCCGTCGCGCAACGCGCGTAGGGGGCCGAGCAGTTCGCAGCGCAGGGTGCTCGTCGCGCCGGCCGCTCCCGTGGTCACCGGTGCCGCCACTGCCGTCGATGCCGCAGAGGTCTCCGATGCCACCACTGTCGTCGATGCCGCCGAGCCCTTTGGTGCTGCCGGTGCTCTCGGTGCTGCCGGTGTTCCCAGTGCTGCCGGTGTATTCGGTGCCGCCCGTGTCCCTGGTGCTGCCGGTGTCCTCGGTGTCCCCTCACCCATCCGTCGAGCGTATCCCGGGCGCGGCATTCCAGTGGATCTTCCAGCGGTCCTTCCAGTCGTCCTTCCAGCGTCCGGGCCGAGAGTGTGCGGACCAGCCCCTTGGAAGAAAGGCCCATCCCATGCTCACCCGGCTCGGCCGCCTGGCCGTGCGGCGCAGCCGTGCGGTGCTGCTCGGCTTCCTGCTCGCCCTCATCGGCCTGGGCGCGTACGGCGCCGGCGCGCAGAGCGACCTCGACCTCTCCCGCTGGGACTCTCCCGGCACGGAGTCCGTCCGCGCCGGTGACCGGCTGCGCGAGCACTTCCGCACCGGAAACCCCAACCTCGCCCTCCTGGTCACCGCCCGGGACGGCGACGTGGACAGCCCGCGCACCGAACGGGCCGCCCGCGAACTGGCCGCCGAGGTCGGTGATCTGCCGCTCGTCACGGACGTCACCGCCTACTGGGACGCCGGGAGCGCGGCCCTGCGCGGGGAGGACGGCCGCCGGGCCCTGATCCTCGCCCGCCTCGAAGGCACGGCCACCGAGACACGCGAAGAACTCGCCACCCTCTCGGCGGAGTTGACGCGCACGACACCCGAACTCGACGTCCGGGTCGGCGGCCAGGAGGAGATCTCCCGGCAGGTCGGCGAGCAGGCCCGCACCGACTTCCTGCGCGCCGAGCTGTTCGCCCTGCCGGCCGTATTGCTCCTGCTGATCCTGGTGTACCGGCGCACCGTCGCCGCGCTGCTGACCGTGGCGGTCGGCCTGTTCTCCGTGATCGGCACGCTCGCCGGACTGCGGGCGGTCGCGCAGGTCACGGAGGTGTCGACGTTCGCCGCGAACCTCGCACTCGTCCTCGGCCTCGGACTGGGTGTCGACTACGGCCTCTTCATGATCAACCGCTACCGCGAGGAGCGCGCCGCCGGGCACGCCCAGCCGGAGGCGGTCGTCGAGGCGACCCGCGCCGCCGGACGGACGGTGCTCTTCAGCGGGGTCACGGTCGCGGTGTCGCTGTGCGCGCTGCTGGTGTTCCCGTTCTTCTTCCTCAGTTCGTTCGCCTACGCGGGTGTCTTCGTGGTGCTCACCGCGGTCGCCGGGGCCGTGTTGTTCCTGCCCGCCGCGCTCGCCCGCTGGGGCCACCGCGTCGAGCGGCCCACCGCGCCCGCCTCCGGCTTCTGGCACCGCACCGCGCTCGCGGCCATGCGCCGCCCGTTCCTGGCCGGCGCCGGGGTGCTCACCGTCCTGCTGGTGGCAGCCTCTCCGCTGCTGGGCCTGCGCTTCGGGCTGCCCGACGAACGCACCCTGCCCGAGGGCACCTCCTCACGCACCACCTCCGAGATCGTGCACCGGGAGTTCTCCGCCGAACCCACGGACACGATCCAGGTCGTCCTGGACGGAGGCGTCCCGGACCGGGGCGCCGGCACGGGCGCGTACGCCACCGCACTCTCCCGGCTCCCCGGCGTGTTCCAGGTCGACGCGCCGGAGGGCACCTACCGCCAGGGCGAGCGCACCGGCGCGCCCGGCCAGGACCGTCTTACGGCACCGGACGGGCGGGTGCGGCTGGCTGTCGTACCGACGCAGGAGGCCATGTACGGCGACGTCCCCGCCTTCGTCGAGCGCGTCCGGGACACTCCGTCCCCGGCGCCCGCCCTGGTCGGCGGCTACCCCGGCGAGACCACCGACTTCCGCGCCACGCTCCTGGACCGGCTCCCGTACGCCGTCGGGATCGTGCTGGTGGCCACGTACGTGATCCTCTTCCTCATGACGGGCAGTCTGCTGCTGCCCGCGAAGGCGACCGTGCTGAACCTGCTCAGTCTGTCCGTGATGTTCGGCTGCCTGGTGTGGGTGTTCCAGGACGGGCACCTGTCCGGGGTGCTCGGCTTCACCCCGACCGGATCCATCGAGCCGAGCATTCCGGTGCTCATGTTCTGCGTGGCGTACGGCCTGTCCATGGACTACGAGGTCTTCCTGCTGGCCCGTATCACGGAGGAGCACCAGCGCACCGGGGACACCGTACGCGCGGTCGGCGAGGGCATCCGGCGCAGCGCCCCGCTGATCACCGCCGCGGCCGGCATCCTCGCGCTGTCCTTCCTGTCGTACGCCACCGGCGGCGTCGTCTTCCTCAAGGAACTGGGGATCGGCACGGCCCTGACGATCCTCGTCGACGCCACCCTCATCCGGGTGGTGCTGCTGCCGGTGACGATGCGGCTCGCGGGGCGCGCGAACTGGTGGGCCCCGCGACCGCTGCGCCGCTTCCGGATGAAGGAGACACCGGCACGGACACCCACGGCGCCCGGCGCGAACGGCCCGGGCGGAGAGGAGGGGGAGGGCGTACTTCCCCGGGAGCACGTGGCCGACGACGTGAAGCGCGCCGGCGAAGCCGCACGATGGTGAAGCCGGGCGCTCGCGACCGGGACCGACTGGTCGTCCTGGCCTACGAGTCGGGTTCGGTACGGCCGGGCCGGCTCGGATGATCACCGCGCGTGAACCGGACCAGCACACTCGCCACACGGACGAAGAACACCACGACGGCCAGCACCGCTCCCGAGCCCACGAGCGCGCTCCGTACACCGGCCGGCGGCGCGAAGAGATACGCGGGCCCGGCCACGGCCCCGAACAGCACGGCACCCGCGAACGCCGCGCTGCACAGCGCGTAGCCGATCTCGACCGTGATCGCGTCCCGCTCGCCCTGTGTACGCCGTCCCCCGTAGGCCTTCATGCCGGCGATTTTCCCAGACCCGCGCCGATTCGGCAGCCGGACGCCTGCGACCGCTCTGCTACGGTGCGCCCCATGGCGGCGAAGAACGTCGAACAGGCGCTCGTGACCCAGTGGCGCGGCATCCTGACCCTGCACGCCCGCGTCCAGTGCGAACTCGACCGTGCGCTGCACCGGCACGGTCTGTGCGGAAGCGACTTCGAGGTTCTCGACGTGCTGGCCGGCGCGCTGGACGAGGACGATTCCGGCCCCTGCGGTTATCGGGTCCAGCAGATCTCCGAGCGGGTCCACCTGAGTCAGAGCGCGTTGTCCCGGCTGGTCGCCAGGCTGGTGGAGGGCGGACTCGTCGAGCGCTCCATGTGTCCCGAGGACCGGCGGGGCGTGCGGGTGGCGCTCACTCCGAAGGGGCGGGTCATGTACGGCCAGGTGCTCCCGGTGCAGCGGGCCGTGCTGCACCGGTTGCTGACCGACTGACCGACTGACCGATCGTCTGGCTGACCGACCGACCGACCGACCGACTGGCTGACCGACCGACCGACTGGCTGACCGATGTTGCCGCGCGGCCCTGTTCAGTTCCAGGTGACGCCCGACTTCGCACGCCACAGCGCGGCGAGCGAGGCGTCGCCGGTCACCTCCGGGAAGGGCCGGCGGTTCCACAGCGCCGAGTAGAGCTGTGCGGCCGGTCCGTTCAGCTCGCAGTCGGCGTCCCCCGCGTCGTCCCGCTCGGTCACGGGAGGCTCCGCGGACAGTCGTACGGTCCACACGGAGCCCGGCGCGTCCGTCGTCCGTACGCGCAGTGTGCGGGGTTCTCCGGTGCGCACCGCGCTCTTCGGGCGGGCGTGGAAGGCGCACAGCAACTCGTCGATGCCGTCCACCGCGAAGTCCACGCCGATGCCGGTGGGGTCGCCGCCCCTGGCCGACTCGGCGTCGATCCGGTGCACCGTCGTCTCGTGCGCCTGCCGCCGGGCCCAGAACGCCAGCGGTGACGGCGCGGGCAGGAAGTGCCAGCAGCGCAGGCCGGGCGAGGCGTCGGCGAGGGCGTCGACGAGTTGTTCGTGTCCCTTGCGGAACCAGGCAACCAGTGCGGTGCCGTCGAGTTCGGGCAGGCCTCCGTCGGGCCGCGGGCCGGTGTGCCCCTCGGAGACGAACCCCGTCGCCCAGCGGTGCACCATCCCGGTGTGCCGCAGCAGGTCCCGCACCTGCCAGCCGGGGCAGGTCGGCACCTTGGCGCCGGTGCCCGCCGCCTCGGCGGCCGCGGCCAGCAACGCCCCCTCGCGGCGCGTGACTTCGACGAACGCGGTGATCTCCATGACAGGCAGTGTGCAGGATGGAGCGGGCTCCAGGGCAGCCCCGAAGACCTGACGCTCCCATGGGCCAGGCCGGGTCGCGAACCCGGGGGCGGACAACCGGTCATGGGCAATCGGTGACGGTCACACGGTCACGGGAACACGGTCACGGGAACACGGTCATGGGCAACTGGGCTGTTAACGTGGCCCCGTTGAACGGGGAGAGGGGTCAGCGCGTGACATCGACCGAGTTTCGGATCGGCGGGGATCTGGAAGTGCGACGGTTGGGGTTCGGTGCCATGCACCTGCCCACGGAGGAGGGGCCGTCCCGCGAGAACGCCGTCGCGGTCGCCAGACGGGCCGTCGAGCTTGGTGTCACGCTGATCGACACCGCCTACATGTACGGCGGGGGAACCAACGAGGAACTCCTGGCCGAGGCCCTGTACCCCTACGCGGACGGGCTGCTGATCACCACCAAGGTCGGCCTCGCCCGATCGGGTCCCGAGGGAGAGTGGAAGCTCGACGGCAGGCCGGCCGTGCTGCGCGATCAGGTCGAGCAGGCCCTGCGCCGACTGCGGGTCGAGCGGATCGAGCTGCTTCAGCTGCATCGCGTCGACCCCGACACGCCGCTCGCCGACCAGGTGGGCACGCTGCGGGACCTGCGGACCGAGGGCAAGATCGGTCGGATCGGGCTGTCCGAGGTCACCGTCGACCAACTCGACCAGGCGCGAACGATCGTAGATGTCGCCAGTGTGCAGAACCGGTACAACCTGCTCGACCGCGAGCACGAGCCCGTACTCGCGGCCTGCGAAGCGGCGGGGACCGCCTTCCTGCCGTGGCGCCCCGTCGCCTGGGGCAAGTCGGGAGCGCAGGCCGAGATCGCCTCCGTGGCGGCCGAGCTCGGCGCCACCCCCACGCAGGTGGCGCTCGCCTGGCTCCTCGGCCACTCACCCGTCATCCTCCCGATTCCCGGCACCGGCCGGATCGACCACCTGGAGGAGAACATCGCCGCGGGACGTCTCGAGATGACCTCCGCGCACCGTGATCGTCTCAACCGTCTGACCGAGGTGGCGTAGGCAGGGCACCACTGGTCGCGAGGGCACCCCAGTGTGATCCGCCGGGCAGTGCCCCGCGGTTCGGCCCGTCGCCCCGCCCGCCCAGCGGTTCAGCCCGTCGCCCCCGCCCGCCGGGTCGCCACCGCGACGAGCACCGCGACCGCCGCGAGCGCCGCCACGCTGGTGAGCGCGGCCGGCAGGGAGAACCAGTCGGCCATGAAGCCGATCGCGGGCGGCCCGAGCAGCATGCCGCCGTAGCCCAGGGTGGACGCGGTCGCGACGCCGCTGGGGCCGCCCAGCGCCCCGGCCCGTTCGATCGCGACCGGGAAGATGTTGGCGAGCCCGAGCCCGGTGATCGCGAAACCGAACAGGGCCGCCCACACGGACGGGGCGAGCGAGCCGAGCAGCATGCCGGCCACGGCGGTCGTGCCGCCGGCCACCACCGTGGTCGTCCGGCCGAGGCGCTCCAGCAGCGTCGTGCCGGTCAGCCGGCCGACGGTCATGGCGAGCGCGAAGCAGGAGTAGCCCGCCGCCGCCATGCCCGGTGAGGCGTCGAGGTCCGCCTCCAGGTGCAGGGCGCCCCAGTCGGCCATGGCGCCCTCGCCGTACGCCGTGCACAGGGCGATCAGGCCGAAGGTGATGACGAGGCGGCGGGTACGGCGGTCGAGCCGGCGCGGGGCGCTGTCGTCCTCGGGCGTGCGGTCGGGCGGCACGGCGGGTTCGCAGCGCAACAGGGCGCGCCCCGCGACCAGCGTGACGAGCAGGCCGATCAAGGTGAGACCGAGCAGATGCCGTACCGGCGACAGCGACCCGGCGACCAGCCCGCCGAGCCCGGCGCCGATCATGCCGCCGAGACTGAACGCCGCATGGAAGCTGGGCATGATCGGGCGCCGCAGGACGGCCACCAGGTCGACGGCGGCGCTGTTGAAGGCGACGTTGATCCCGCCGTACGCGCTGCCGAACACCAGCAGTACGGCGCCGAGCGCGAGCGCGGAGTGGGTGAGCGGGGGCAGGGCGATGCTGAGGCAGAGCAGCACCGCGCAGGCGACGGTGACGGGGTGGCTGCCGTAGCGGCGGACCAGTCGTCCGGTGAGCGTCATGGTGACGACGGCGCCCGCGGAGACACCGAGCAGCGCCAGCCCCAGGTCGCTGGCCGAGGAGTCGGTCTGCTCCTTGATGGCGGGGATCCGTACGACCCAGCCGGCGAAGACGAAGCCGTCGAGGGCGAAGAAGGCGGTCAGGGCGATGCGGAGGCGGGTGAGGTTGTCGCTGGGACCCGGCACGGCGTTGTGCGATCGGGTTTTGTTTATTTGCGGCACAAAATCAGGCTAGAGGCGAGAGCGGGGGAGGAGCAAGGGCGCCCGGCCCGGCACGGGGGCGCGGGGCGGGGCCCTCGGCGTCGCATACGCTCGACACCACCATGAAGAACACCCTCACCCCCCTGGAGCCGAAGGCCGACAAGGCCACGGTCAGACGGCACAACCTCAGTCTGGTCCTGAGAGCCGTGCACGACGCGGGGGAGGCGACCCGGGCCGGTATCGCCACGCATGTCGGACTGACCCGGGCGGCGGTGTCGTCCCTGGTCGAGCAGTTGCTGGAGTACGGCTTCGTCTCCGAGTGGGGCAAGACCAGCAGCGGCCAGGCCGGCCGGCCCGGCACCGTACTGAAGGTGTCCCGGTCGGGACCGGCGGGCCTGGGTGTCGAGATCAACATCGACTACGTCACCGTGTGCGTCGTCGACCTCGCCGGTACCGACCGGGTCCGGCTCGTGGAGCACTTCGACAACCGCGGGGTCCAGCCCTCCGAGGTACTGGCACGCGCGGCCCGGCTGGCGGCGCGCGCCATCGGCTCGGCGGCGGAACAGGACCTCGTGCCGGCCGGCGTCCATGTCGCGCTGCCGGGCCTGGTGACCGGCGGCACCGTGCGCCAGGCCCCCAACCTGGGGTGGCAGCGCGTCGCGGTCGAAGGGCTGTTCGCCCAGGCCCTCCTCGCCCTGCGTCCCGCTCACCGCCCCCTGCCGGTCAGCTCCGACAACGAGGCCAACGCCGCCGCCCTCGCCGAGCTGTGGTTCGGCGCGGGCACCGAGGGCGTGCGCAGCTTCCTGTACCTGACCGGCGAGATCGGCATCGGCGGCGCCCTGGTGCTCGGCGGCGAACTGCTGCGCGGCGCGCACGGCTTCGCCGGGGAGATCGGGCACATGGTCGTCGACCCGGGCGGACCGCTGTGCCGGTGCGGGGCCCGCGGTTGCCTGGAGCAGTACGCCGGACAGGCCGCGCTGCTCACGGCCGCGGGCATCGACGCGGACGCGGGCGTCCAGGGCGTCGCCGAACTGGAACGCCGCGCCCGGCGGGGCGACCCGGTCGCGCTGTCGGCGATCGAGCGCGCCGGGCAGCAGTTGGGCGTCGTCGTGTCGGGCGCGGTGAACCTCTTCGACCCCGACGCGGTGATGCTCGGCGGCGTCTACCGCGAGCTGATGGACTGGCTGGCTCCCGCCGTGGACCGCGAACTCGCCCTTCGCGTGGTCTCCGGGCTGTGGAGCGAGGACGGGAAGCGGCTGCGGCCTTCTTCCTCCCTCGGCGACGCGGCCCGGGGCGCGGCCGGTGTGATCGTCCGCGAGGTGCTGGCCGACCCGGCGGCGTGCGCGGAGCGGGAGCAGAGCTGAGCGCGGGGGGCCGACCGCTCGGCCGGCCCCCCGCGCTCCAGCGCCTCCGCGCTCCAGGTCAGCCCCGGTTGGCGGCGATCATCTCCCGGTACCAGCGGTAGCTGTCCTTCGGCGTGCGCTCCTGCGTGGCGTAGTCGACCCGGACGATGCCGAAGCGCTTGTCGTAGCCGTACGCCCACTCGAAGTTGTCCAGCAGCGACCACACGTAGTACCCGCGTACGTCCACTCCCGCGTCCATCGCCGCCCGCAGCGCGGTGAGGTGGTCGCGCAGGTAGGCGACGCGGTCGGCGTCGTGCACCGCGCCGTCGGCGGCGAGTGTGTCGTCCTCCGCCGAGCCGTTCTCCGTGATGTGGATGGGCGGCAGCGCGTCACCGTACTGCTTCTTGAGCTGGACGAGCAGGTCGGTGAAGCTGTCCGGGACGACCGGCCAGTTCATCGCGGTGTGCCGGACGCCCGGGTGCCGGACCTCCTCGTAGCGGTTGTCCGTGGCCACCCGCAGCGCCGGGTCGCTCTCGCGGTGCGGGGCGTCGGCGACCACGATCGGCCGGTAGTAGTTGACGCCGAGGAAGTCCAGCGGCTGGGAGATCAGCTCCAGGTCGCCGTCCCGCCGGAAGTCCTCCCCGGTGATCAGCTCGCCCCAGGTCTCCTCCTCGGTGGCCGGGTAGCGGCCCGCGAGGATCGGCTCGGTCCACACCAGGTTGTGCTGGGTGTCCGCGCGGACCACGGCCGCCAGGTCGGCGGCGGAGTCGGTGGCCGGCAGGTTGCGGTCCAGGTTGAGCGTGACGCCCACCTCGCGCACCCCGGCCGCCCGCAGGGCGCGCACCGCCAGACCGTGGCCGACCAGCAGATGGTGGGCGGCGGCCAGGGCGCCCCGGCCCTCCTTGGCGCCGGGCGCGTGCCGCCCGATGGAGTAGCCCAGGAAGGAGCTGCACCACGGCTCGTTGAGCGTGATCCAGCGCGGCACCCGGTCGCCCAGGTGCTCGGCGACCACGGCCGTGTACTCGGCGAACCGCTCCGCCGTCTCCCGCACCCGCCAGCCACCGCGGTCCTCCAGGGCCTGCGGCAGGTCCCAGTGGTAGAGGGTGGCGGCCGGCTCGATGCCCGCGGCGAGCAGCTCGTCGACCAGGCGGGAGTAGAAGTCCAGGCCCTTCTGGTTCACCGCGCCCGAACCCTGGGGCACGATGCGCGGCCAGGCGATCGAGAAGCGGTACGAGTCCACGCCCAGGTCGCGCAGCAGTGCCACGTCCTCGGGGTAGCGGTGGTAGTGGTCGCAGGCCACGTCACCGGTGTCCCCGTTCACCACCAGGCCGGGGGTGTGGCTGTAGGTGTCCCAGATCGACGGACCGCGGCCGTCCTCCCGTGCCGCGCCCTCGATCTGGTACGAGGCGGTCGCGGCACCGAGCACGAAACCGGGCGGAAAACTTGGGAAGTCACTCATGCTGTGGAACTCATCTCCATGTGTACCAGGCCGCATACGCGGGTCACTTGACGGAACCACCGGTGATCCCGGCGGCGATGTACTTCTGGGCGAGGACGAGCAGGATCGCCGCCGGCACCGCGGAGAGCACGGAGGCGGCCATCACCGAACCCCAGTCACCGACGTGCGCGCCGATGTACTGGTAGATACCCAGGGTGATGGGCTTGACGTCGTCGGTGGTGTTCAGGGTGAGCGCGAACATGAAGTCGCTCCACGAGAACAGGAACGCGAACAGCCCGGACGTGATCAGTGAGTTGCGGCTCATCGGCAGCACGACCCGCACGAACGTCCGCACCGGTCCGGCCCCGTCGATCTGCGCGGCCTCGATCACCTCGCCCGGGATCGACACCATGAAGGCGCGCATCAGCACGATGGAGAACGGGATGCCCAGCGAGGCGTCCGCGAGCATCAGGCCGAAGTAGGAGTTGACCAGGCCCAGGTCGACGTACGAGTTGTAGAGCGCGTTGGCGATGACGATGCCCGGCACCATCTGCGTGATCAGCGTGCCGAACACGATCGTGCGCGAGCCGCGCAGCCCGAACCGCGCCAGGCCGTACGCCGCAGGCGCCGAGACCGCCAGGCAGATGGCGACCGCGCCGATCGAGACCGCCAGCGAGGTCAGCAGGTTGCCGCCCTGGTCGCTGATGGCCTTGGAGAACCCGGACAGGTCCAGGCTGCCCGGCACCGGGTCGACCTGGAGCAGCCCGGCCTCGGGCTGGAGCGCGGTGTTGAGCATCCAGTACAGCGGGAACAGCATCACGCCGAGGATGAGAACGCCGGCGACGGTGGAACCGCAGCGGCGCCGGGAGGCTGTGGGCGTGTGGGAGGCCATGGACGTCACTTCCCCTCGGTGCGGTTGGCCCGCAGGTAGAACACCGCGAACACGGCGGAGATCAGGATGAGTACGTTGCCGACGACGGCGCCCGCGCCGAAGTCCAGCTGCACGAACGAGTTCTGGTACGTGAGTGTGCCGAGCGTCTGGGTGGCGTCGGCCGGCCCGCCGTCGGTCAGGGCGAGGATCAGGTCGAGGATCTTGACCGTCGACATGAAGCCGAGCACGAGCACGACGGTGATGACGGGCTTGAGCATCGGCAGGGTGACGGATCGGAAGGTCCGCCACGCCGAGGCGCCGTCCAGGGCCGCGGCCTCGTGCAGTTCCTTCGGGATCTCCTGGAGACCGCCGTACAGGATGACCATGTTGAACGGGATGCCGATCCAGATGTTGACCAGGATGACCGACACCAGAGCCATCTCCGGGCTGGTCAGCCAGGGCGTGCTGCCGCCGATCCCGACGGTGTCCAGGAACGAGTTCAGCACGCCCGTGTCCTGGTCGAGGATGCGCCGCCAGACGATGCCGGACACCACCATGGGCACCAGCCAGGGCAACAGGATCAGCGAACGGAGCACCCCGTTCAGCGGGAACCGGCGGCTGAAGAACACCGCGAGCGCCATGCCGATGCAGAACTGCCCGATCAGCGAGCCCGCGGTGAAGACGAGGGTGTGCCACAGCGCCTTGCCGAACAGGGCGTCCTGGAACACGTTGGACCAGTTGTCGGCGCCGTTGAAGGGCGCCTCACCGGTGAAGAAGGTCTTCGGCGTGTAGTGCTGGAAGCTCATCACGACGTTGCGGACGAGCGGGTAGCCGAAGAACAGCAGCATGAAGACGACGGCGGGGGCGACGAAACCCCACTGGGCGAGCCGGCGCCGGCGCCTGAGCCGGTCCGGGTCCGGCGCGGCGGCCGTCTTGGACGCCTCGGCGGGCGTCTGGGTGGTGACGGTGGACGTGGTCATGGGCGCGTTTCCTCAGTTCCCGCTCGTGGCCCGCTGCTGGGCGCGCTTCAGGGCGGTCTCACTGGACTGGCCGGTCAGGGCGGACTGGAAGGCGCTCTGCAGGGCGAGCGACACGCTCGACCAGCCGGCGCCGAGCTTCGCCGTCCGGGACCGCGCGACGGCCACCTGGTCGGCGAGGGAGTCCAGCTCGGGCACCTGTTCGCGCCAGACGGCGGCGGCCTCGGCGTTGGCCGGGACCATCCAGCTGTTGAGCGCGTAGGTCAGCTGTTCCTTCTCGCTCGCCAGACAGGCGACGATCTTGCCCGCGGTCTTCTCCCGCGCCTCGTCACCGGTGTTGGGCACGGTGAGCACGGCGCCGCCGAGCGGCCCCACCGAGTCGTCGCCGGCCTCGGGCACCGGGATGGGCGCGATGCCCCAGTTCAGCGACTTGTCGGCGTTGAGGGTCTCCACCTGCCACGGCCCGTTGATCATCATGGCCGCGTTGCCGGCCATGAACTGGTCGTTGACGTCCGCCTGCGTCCAGTTGACCGTGGACTTCGAGAGCGAACCGTCCTTCAGCAGGCCCTTCCAGTAGTCGAGGGCCTCGACGACCTGCGGGCTGTCCAGGTCCGTCTCGTCACCGCCGTTGGACCACATGAACGGCGTGAACTGGAAGACGCCGTCCTCCGCGCCGCCCGCGCTGAGCGCCAGCCCGTACTGGTTGCCCTGCGTGAGCTTGTCGGCGCTCTCCCGCAGTTCCTCCCACGTGGCGGGCACGTCGATGCCCGCCTTGTCGAGGACGTCCTTGTTGTAGAAGAGCGCGAGCGTGTTCACGGACCGGGCCGCGCCGTAGTACGTCCCCTCGTAGGAGCCGAAGTCGACGATGCCCTCGGGGATGCCGTCGGTGCTCAACCCGAGGGATTCGAGGTCGGTCAGCCCGCCCGCGTCGGCGAACGTCGGCATCTCGGACGCGTCGAACTGCACGATGTCGGGCAGCGACTTGGACGACGCCATGCGCAGTGCCTTCGTCATCACCTGCGACGCCGGGACGCTCTGCTGCTCGATGGTGATGCCCAGCTGCTTGCCGCAGCGGGCCATCGCCTCCGCGTCCCAGCGGTGGTAGGACTCGTCGGTCGAGGAGTTCATCACGGTGTACACGTCGGCGTCGCGCTGCTGCCCACAGCCCGTGAGCGCCGCGCCGGCGACCAGGACGGAGACGGCGGCGAACGGGGCGACGACTCGGCGTGAGCGTCCTCGCCCGCGGTGCGTGGCAGCCGGAGGGTGTGCTGTCAAGGCGAGCGAGGTGAAGCGCTTCGACATGGTGCGGGGCCCTTGCTGTCGTACCGTCCGGCTTCCTTGCCGGACCGTTTTGTTTGATGTGATGACTAATACGTCACGGACGGGCTGTCGCGCTAGAGGAAAGTGGCCTCGGTCTCGTTACTTCGTGGGGTGAGTGGACTGTTCTGATGGGTAATCACGCCTGTTCAGCGCGGTGAAGACTTCGCGAAGGCCTCTGCGGGCGGATTTGTTTTGTGTACGATCAAAATGCTGTGAGACGGCCCCCGTGCTCCCATCCGACAGCTCCCGCCGCACCCAAGGAAGATCATGAAGTTCACCGACGGCTTCTGGCTCATCCGTGACGGCGTGCATCTCTCGTACGCCACCGAGGTACGCGATGTGCGCCCCGAATCGAAGCGCTTCACCACGTATGCCGCCGTGAAGAAGGTGACGCGGAGGGGGGACACGCTCAACGCGCCGCTCCTCACGGTCGAGTGCTTCTCTCCCACCGAAGGCGTCATCGGCGTCCGCGTCACCCACCACGCCGGCAAGCGCCGGCCGGGCCCCGACTTCGCCCTCGCGGGCGCGGCGGACGGCGCCGGCGCGGTGCGCCAGGACGGCTCGGTCACCGAGCTGACCAGCGGCCCGCTGACCCTCCGCCTGGACAGCGAGGGCCCCTGGGGCCTCAGCTTCCACGACGCGGAAGGACGCGAGCTGACCCACGCGGGCGCCAAGAGCACCGCGTTCGCCACCACGGGCGACGGCGCGCACCACATGCTGAGCCGGCTCGCGCTCGGCGTCGGCGAGCAGATCTACGGCCTCGGCGAGCGCTTCACCCCGTTCGTGAAGAACGGCCAGGTCGTCGACATGTGGCAGGCCGACGGCGGCACCAGCAGCGAGCAGGCCTACAAGAACATCCCGTTCTACCTCTCCTCCCGCGGCTACGGCGTCTTCGTCAACCACCCCGGCTCGGTCTCCTTCGAGGTCGGCTCCGAGTCCGTCGGCCAGGTGCAGTTCAGCGTCGAGGACCAGACGCTGGAGTACTACGTCGTCGCAGGCCCCACCCCCAAGGAGGTCCTCACCCGCTACACCGCCCTCACCGGCCGCCCGGCCCTGCCGCCCGCCTGGTCCTTCGGCCTGTGGCTCACCACGTCCTTCACCACCTCCTACGACGAGGAGACGGTGACGAAGTTCGTCGACGGCATGGCCGAGCGAGGCATCCCGCTCTCCGTCTTCCACTTCGACTGCTTCTGGATGCGCGAGTACCAGTGGTGCGACTTCCAGTGGGACCCGGACGTCTTCCCCGACCCGGACGGCATGCTCGCCCGGCTCAAGGCCAAGGGGCTGAAGGTCAGCGCCTGGATCAACCCCTACATCGCGCAGAAGTCCCCCCTCTTCGACGAGGCCGCCGCCCTCGGGCACCTGGTGCGCCGGACGAACGGCGACGTCTGGCAGTGGGACCTGTGGCAGGCCGGCATGGGCCTGGTCGACTTCACCAGCCCCGCCGCCCGCGACTGGTACGCCGGAAAGCTCAAGCCGCTGCTCGACCAGGGCGTGGACTGCTTCAAGACCGACTTCGGCGAGCGCGTCCCCACCGACGTCGTCTGGCACGACGGCTCCGACCCGGAGCGCATGCACAACTACTACACGCACCTCTTCAACCGGACCGTCTTCGAACTCCTCGAGAAGGAGCGCGGACAGGGCGAGGCCGTCCTCTTCGCCCGCTCCGCGACGGCGGGCGGCCAGCAGTACCCCGTCCACTGGGGCGGCGACTGCTGGTCGTCCTTCGAGGCGATGGCCGAGTCGCTGCGCGGCGGCCTGTCCCTGTCCCTGAGCGGCTTCGGCTTCTGGAGCCACGACATCGGCGGCTTCGAGGGCACGCCCGACCCCGCGGTCTTCAAGCGCTGGCTGGCCTTCGGCCTGCTCTCCTCGCACAGCCGCCTGCACGGCTCCTCGTCGTACCGGGTGCCGTGGGAGTTCGGCGAGGAGGCGGTCGACGTCGCCCGCAGCTTCACCCTCCTCAAGCACCGCCTGATGCCCTACCTGTACGGCGTCGCCGCCGAGGCCCACCGAACCGGCGTGCCGATGATGCGGCCGATGATCCTGGAGTACCCGAACGACCCGGGCTGCCGCCCGCTGGACCGCCAGTACATGCTCGGCTCCGACCTCCTGGTCGCCCCGGTCTTCACCGAGGACGGCGAGGTCGAGGTCTACCTCCCCGAGGGCACCTGGACCCACCTCCTGACCGGCGAGCGCGTCACCGGCCCTGCCTGGCGCACCGAGCGGCACGGCTACGACAGCCTGCCGCTGTACGTCCGTGAGGGCGCCGTCCTGCCGTTGGCCTCCGACGACAGCCGTCCCGACGGGGACTGGCTGGACGCCCCGACCCTGCTCGTCCACCCGCCCGCCGGACCCGACTACGCGGCCGAGGTCACCGTGCCCGACCTGCTGGGCACGCCCGCCGCGACCTTCCGCGCGCGGCGGGACGGGGACGTCCTGCGGGTCACCGCGAGCGGCAGTGACCGTCCGTTCACGGTGCGCGTCGCGGGCGGTGCGAGCGCGCAGGGCGCGGGAGAGGTGACCGTCCCCCTGGGGTGAGGCCAGAAGTGGAGGGGCCGTCCCGGTGAGCCGCCGTCCGCACGGCGGCTCACCGGGACCGGCGCCCCGTGTTCCTCCGCGCGTCAGCGGGGGAGGGAGTCCAGCGCCGTCAGCAGCCGGTCCACGTCGTCCGCGCTGCTGTACGGCGCGAGCCCGACCCGCACGCCGCCCTCGTCGCCCAGCCCCAGCCGGCGCGAGGCCTCCACGGCGTAGAAGGAGCCGGCCGGCGCGTCGACCCCCCGCTCGGCCAGCTCCCGGTAGACGTCGGCCGGACGCAGGCCCGCCACGGTGAACAGCAGGGTCGGCGTGCGCCGTGCGGCCCGCGAGTGGACGGTGATCCCGCCGAGGTCGGCCAGGCCCCGCTCGATCCGCTCGCGCAGCGCGTCCTCGTGGTCCTCCAGCGCCGCGAAGGAGGCGGCCAGCCGGTTCCGGCGGGAGCCCCGGGCCCGCGGGTCCAGCCCCGCCAGGAAGTCCACCGCCGCCTCCGCGCCGGCCAGCAGCTCGTAGGGCAGGGTGCCCAGCTCGAACCGCTCGGGCACGGTGTCGGCGGACGGCAGCAGCTTGTCCGGACGAAGCGACTCCAGCAGCTCCGCCCGGCCGGTCAGCACGCCCAGATGCGGCCCGAGGAACTTGTACGGCGAGCAGACCAGCGTGTCCGCGCCGATCGCCGCCAGGTCCACCACCGCGTGCGAGGCGTAGTGCACGGCATCGACGTGGAAGAGCGCCCCGGCCGCGTGGACGAGGGCGGCGAGCGCCGGCAGGTCGGGCATGGCCCCGATCAGGTTGGACGCGGCGGTGACCGCGACCAGCCTGGTACGCGGGCTCAGCACCGCCTCGACGTGCTCGGGCCGCAGCTCACCCGTGGCCGGATCGAAGTCCGCCCACCGCACGGTCGCCCCCGCCGCCTCCGCGGCCTGCACCCACGGCCGGATGTTCGAGTCGTGGTCGAGCCGGGTGACCACCACCTCGTCGCCCGGCCCCCAGCCCTTGGCCAGCGTCCGGGACAGGTCGTAGACGAGCTGGGTGGCGCTGCGCCCGAAGACCACCGTCCCCGGCGTGGTGCCGAGGAGGTCGGCCAGGGCGGACCGGGCCCCGGAGACGATCCGGTCCGCGTTGCGCTCGCCCTCGGTGTTCCGTCCCCGGTTGGCGAGCGGGGTGGTCAGCGCCGCCGCGATCGCGTCGATCACCGGCTGCGGGGTCTGCGTACCGCCCGGCGCGTCGAACCGCGCGGTACCGGACTTCAGGGCGGGCACGTGCGCGCGGATCGCGTCGACGTCAAGGGCCATGGCTCAACTCCAGGGACGTGAGGGCCGGACGGATGGGGGAGAGACGGACGGGCGGAACGGACAGGGCGGAGGCGTCAGGCGATGCGGTCCTTCCGCCGGGGCGGCTGATACGTGGTGCGGCTGGGCCGCACCCCGAGCCGCACCTGGGACTCCAGCCACATGATCGCAGCCCCCGTGGGGTCGACGACAGGCACGAAGGGGCCCTCGGCGGCCAGACGCTCCTGGAGCGCCGCGGCCACGCCCAGCATCCCGGTGCAGCCGAGCACGATCACGTCGGCCTCCCGCGCCGCCACCGCGGCACGGGCCTGCTCGGTGAGGCCCTCGATCAGCCGGTCACCGGAGTCCAGTTCGAGGACGGGGACGTCGACGGCCCGGATCGTGCCGACCCGCCCGGTCAGCGCGTAGCGCCGGACCAGCCCGTGCAGCATCGGCGGTACGTTCGGCAGGACGGTGATCACGCCGGTGCGCTCGCCGAGTGCGAGAGAGGTGAGCACGGCGGGCTCGAAGCCGCCGACCACCGGGATGTCCACGATCTTCCGTGCCGCCTGCACACCGGGGTCGCCGAAGCAGTTGACGAACACCGCGTCCGCGCCGTCCCCGGCGGCCTCGCGGACCGCGTCTAGGTGCCCGGACCGGCCCGTAGAACGTTGAAGACGCGGAGATCTCCGGCGCTTCGCGCCTCCGGGCCGAGGAGCGCATTCCCGCCCGGCCCGAAGGCCGGGCTTCCCTGCGAGGAACAAGGGAGGGCGTGCCGTGCCCTGACCTTCGGCTGAGAACCCGCAGTGTCCGGCCTCCGCCCGTTGAGCCTCAGGACGCGGCGGCCTCCGGCGCGGGTTCGGGTGGCTTCTTGTCCCGCCCGCCGGGATGCCGGTGCCGCCAGATCCAGAAGACCGCGCAGGACAGCAGCGCCCACCCGCCCAGCACCAGGAACGGGAACGCGTGCTGGTGCCCCTGGAAGTACACCGCCGTGTGCTGCGCGTTGACCGAGGCTCCCGGCGGCAGCCACTGGCCGATCGCCCCCAGCGGGGACGGCAGCAGCGGCCAGGACACCGCGCCGCCGGACGAGGGATTGCCGAGGAGCACCATCAGCCCCCAGGTCGGCAGCATCGCCCAGCGTCCGAACAGGGTGTTGAACATGGTGAAGACCATGCCGGACGCGAACATGGTGAGCGCCAGGATCAGCCACGACTCGACGAACGGCAGGTCGAGCGCTCCCAGCAGCCAGTCCACGGTCGCGGCGATCGCGAACCCGCCGAGCAGCGCGTAGGCGACCGTGAAGAGGATGCGTTCGAACGGAGTCAGGGAGCGCGCGTGCACGCTCAGCTGGATCGCCCCGACGAAGCCGATGATCACCGCGGCCAGGGAGATGTAGAAGATGGCCAGGCCGCGCGGGTCGCCCTCCTGCAAGGGGTTGATGTCCCGGACGGTGACCTCGACGCCGGTCTTCTTGCCCACGGCCGGTGCCGTGTCGGCCAGTACCTGCGCGACCGAGGCGCCCGACGCGCTGGACAGGTCGAGCACGGCGGTCCGTCCGTCGTTACGCAGCTCGAAGATCGCGAAGACCTCCTGGTCCTGCATCGCCTCCCGGGCTTCGGCCTCACTGCCGTAGGGACGCACCTTGACCGAGGCGTTCAGCGCCTTCTCCAGGCCGCCCAGGAAGGCCTGGCCACGGGCCTCTTCGTACGAGCCGACCACGGCGGTGGGGATCGAGTGCGGCGTCGGGTCCGCCATCGAGTAGGTGTACGAACCCGCGAAGAGACCAGCGGCCGCCGCGAGGATCAGCACCAGTACGGTGGCCGGCCAGAACGGCGACTGCCGGAACGTGGACCACCGCTGCCCGCGCGTCGGAGGCTGGGCATGGGCGCCGGGGGACATGTGGGCCATGTCCGGACGCTTTCACGGCCGACGCGAAAGGGCATCAAGAGCGCCGTCGCCCGGGGGAGTACGGAGCGTGACGGCGGCCCCTCCCGGAGCCGCGGCGGTCGCGTGCGACGGAGTCAGGACCGCTGTCAGGACCGGGAGCAGGCCCGGGATCAGGCGTGCACCAGCGGCGTGTCCACCAGATGCTCCGCCACGAACCACGCCTGCAGCTCGTTGGTGCGTACGACCTCGGAGACGAGCAGGTCGTTGGTGCCGTCGTCGCCGAGCTCCTGGGTGCGGCCGGCGGCATCGTGGCAGTCGGCCAGGATCAGCTCGTGCGCCTCCAGCAGCCGTGACAGCATCGACGGCACCTCCTCCACCCCGTCCGGCGGACGGGGCACGGTGGTGATCTCGGCGACGTGCCGTGGGTCGCCGATCGCGACGCCGCCGAGCGTCTGGACGCGCTCGGCGATGGTGTCGATCAGCTCCAGCTGCTCGCCCGCGTGCTTGTCCAGCAGCAGGTGCAGCTGGTAGAACGTCGCCCCGCGCATGAGCCAGTGGTACTTCTTGTACAGGTCGTGCAGGATCCGGGTGTCCGCCAGGACCTTGTTGAGCCGCTGGCAGGAGTAGAGGCGGGTCTCCATGGTCAGCGCCACGGGGAACTGCTTGACGGTGCCGAACTCCTGGATGGTCCGGCCCTTCTGGTGCAGCCAGGGCTGGCTGCCGTCGGACCGGTGCTCCACGGACGACGACTTGGGGTTGCTCACGCCTGAACTCCTTCGGGACGAGGACTGAAGACTGCGCCGGCGCGGTACCACCGCCTCCGGTCCCCCCGGCGACAGTCGACCAGCCGCATGCCGAGCCCGCAAACGCTGGGGGGTTGTCCAGCCATTCGCTCCCCGCCTAGGGTCTGCCGGAGTGAAAGCGCTTTCTAGCGGCGCACGTGCCTGTCGTGCGCCGGCGTCCGAGGAGGACCGCATGTCCCCACGCCCAGCCCGCCGCCGGGTCGCCGTGGTCGGTACCGGAGCCATCGTCACCGGCGGTCACCTGACCGCCCTCGGAGCCCACGCCGACCGGACCGAACTGGTCGCCGCCGTGGACGTGGACCAGGGCCGGCTCGACGCCTTCCGGGCCGAGGCGGGCGGCGACGTCGCCGGGTACACGTCGATGGGCGTCATGCTGGACGCCGTACGCCCCGACCTCGTCCTCGTCGGTACGCCGCCGTCCCTGCACCGGGAGCAGACGGTGGCCGCGCTCAAGGCGGGGGCCTGGGTGCTGTGCGAGAAGCCGCTGTGCCTCTCCCTCGCCGAGTACGACGACATCGCCGCCGCCGAGGAGGCGTCCGGCGCCTACGCGTCCGTGATCTTCCAGCACCGGTACGGCTCGGGGGCCGCGCACGCCCGGGAACTGATCGCGGGCGGCGAGCTGGGCGCCCCGCTGGTCGCGCACTGCCAGACGACCTGGCACCGCGACGCCGCCTACTACGCGGTGCCGTGGCGCGGACGCTGGTCCACCGAGGGCGGCGGCCCGACCATGGGCCACGGCATCCACCAGTACGACCTGCTGCTGCACCTGCTCGGCCCGTGGGCGGAGGTGCGGGCCATGGCGTCACGGCTGGTCCACGACACCGAGAGCGAGGACGTCTCCACCGCCCTGGTGCGGTTCGAGAACGGCGCCCTCGCCACCGTCGTCAACAGCGTCCTCTCCCCGGACGAGGTGAGCCGCGTACGCGTCGACTGTGCCGATGCCACGGTCGAGCTGACGCACCTGTACGGGCACCGCAACGACGACTGGACCTACACTCCGGCCCGGCACGTCACCCCGGAACGCGCCGCCGCCTGGCGCACCCCGGCGACGGACGTGCCCAGTTCGCACACCGCACAGCTCGGCGCCGTACTGGACGCCCGGGACGCCGGCGTGCGGCCGCCCGGCAGCGGTCCGGACGCCCGCGCCACGCTGGAGTTCGCCGCCGCCCTGTACAAGGCGGCGTTCACCGGACGGCCGGTCCTCGCGGGCGAGATCGCGCCCGGGGACCCCTTCCACGCGGCCATGCACGGCGATCACCCCGACTGGGCCCCCGAGGAGCGCGCATGAGTTCCCTTCGCGTCAGCCACACCCACGGCGACCACATCGCGGTCACCGCGCCGAACGGCACCGAGATCCTCCGCTACGTCTACCGCCCCGACCCCGAGCCCTTCGAGTCCCGCAAGCCGTACGCCCACCCGGTGCGCACCCTCTCCGGGCGCACGGTGACCGGCTACCGCCCGAGCGACCACCGCTGGCACAAGGGCCTGCAGATGACGGCCAGTCACCTCTCCGGCCAGAACTTCTGGGGCGGCAACAGCTACGTCCACGGCGAGGGCTATCTGCGCCTGCCCGAGCGTATCGGCTCGATGCGGCACGACGGTTTCCCCGGCTTCACGGTCGAGGACGACCTGCTCTCGATCACCGAGAACCTCACCTGGATCGAGAACGGCGGTGCCGAGTGGGCCCGCGAGGAGCGCGGCCTGACCGTCCACTCGGTCGACGAGGAGGCCGGTGCCTGGGCCCTGGACTGGACGATCCGGCTCACCAACACGCGCCCCCAGCTTCTGGTGTTCGGCTCCCCGACCACCGCCGGCCGCGAGATGGCCGGTTACACCGGCCTCCAGTGGCGCGGCTCCCGCGACTTCACGGGCGGCGGCGTTCTCACCCCGGACACCGACGCGCACGCGGGCGCGGGCGCCGGGGAACCGATGGGCACCCGGAGCCCGTGGCTCGCCTTCACCACCGAGCACGACGAGGTCGACGCCCACTCCACGCTCGTCTTCGCCCACGCACCCGAGAACCTCGACGAGAAGACCGCGATCCACCCCTCCCACTGGTTCGTGCGCGCCGAGCCGATCCCTACCGTGGCGTTCTCCTGGGCGTTCTTCGAGGAGTTCGAGCTGCCGCCGGGCGAGTCCTTCGCCTACCGCTACCGCGTCGTGGTCGCCGACGGCGCCTGGGACGTCGGCCGGGTGGGGACGTACCTGGAGGGCCTGCCGTGGTGAGCGGTGCCCCGCCCGGGCTTCCCCGCCCCCTGCCCGGCGCGGTCGGCCTGTCCCACCTGAGCGCCTACGACTGGGAGGCCGTCGACGGGGCCTGCGGTGGCAGCCCGCATCTGCACCTGGTGTGCACGGAGGCGTACGTCGTCACCGGCGGACACGGCGCGGTGCAGACGCTGAGCCCCGACGGCTACCGTGACATCCCGCTGGAGCCCGGCACGGTCGCCTGGTTCACGCCGGGCACCGCGCACCGCATGGTGCGGGGCGGCGATCTGCGCGTCACGGTGCTGATGCAGAACAGCGGCCTGCCCGAGGCCGGGGACGCCGTCTTCACCTTCCCGCCCGAGGTGCTGGCCGACCCGGAGGCGTACGCCGCCGCGGCCTCGCTGCCGCCCGGCACCGGACCGGAGACGGAGGCGGCGGCCCGGCGCCGCAGAGACCTCGCCGTCGACGGCTACCTTCCCCTGCGCGAGGCTCTCCTCGCCGGGGACACCGGTCCTTACCGGGAGTTCCAGCGGGCCGCCGCACTCCTGGTGCGCCACAGGGTGCCCGGCTGGCGGGAGTTGTGGCGGGCCGGCGCGCTGGCCACCGCGGAGCGCACCGGCGCCCAGCTCGACGCGCTCACCGACGGCGACCCGGCGTACCTCGCCGACGCCACCGCGTACGAGACGTCACCCACCCGGACCGGCGGCTACGGCATGTGCGGCCGCCGCGACGAGTACGCGCTGCCGGGGACGACGCTGCCGTACCAGGGGGAGTAACGGGAGTGGCCCGCACGTCCGGTACGGACCACGACGGCCGACGATGCCCGGGCTGCGATGAGTTGATGAGCGTTCAGTCCTGGAGGGCGGCTGTTCAGCTCCCGATCCCTTGCCGGGCCGAAGAGTTAACGGGCCATTAGAGCGACAGAGGTGTGAAGGGGTGCCCGGGATGCGCATCATCTTGGCATGAACCTGCGACCCGATGAGCGGGTCGCAACCTCGTGGAGGTGTGGAATGCACCGCAGACTCGCCACCGGACTCGCCGCCTCGGCTCTGGCCGTGACCACCGTCGTCGCCACCGCGGCGACCGCCGACGCCGCCCCCGCCGACAAACCGCAGGTCCTGGCGAACTGGACCCAGACCAGCGCGTCGAGCCACAACGCCTGGACCGCCGCGCGGTCCAACCAGTCCGCCTGGGCCGCCTACGGGTTCGACTGGACCACCGACTACTGCTCCTCCTCGCCGGACAACCCGTTCGGCTTCCCGTTCAGCACCTCCTGCGCACGGCACGACTTCGGGTACCGCAACTACAAGGACGCGGGCTCCTTCAGCGCCAACAAGTCCCGCCTCGACAGCGCCTTCTACGAGGACCTCAAACGAGTCTGCGCCCGCTACGGCAGCGCCACCAAGGCCGCCTGCAACAGCACGGCGTGGACGTACTACCAGGCAGTGAGGGCCTTCGGCTGACGGTCCGCGCCACGTCCGTCTACCCGGGCGCGGACGGCGCCGCCGAGTAGACCGACCGCAGGCCCGGCACCGGAGCGGCCGCCGCCGCCAGTGCGGCGGCCGCACTGGCGATGCCCAGGACGGCACCGGCGGCCACGTCCCCGGGGTAGTGCACGCCGGTGTGGACCCGGGAGTAGCCGACGGCGCTCGCCAGCGCGCCGAGCGGGACGGCGGCCGCGGGCAGGACCACGCCGACCGCCGTGGCGAACGCGACCGCCGAGGCCGTGTGCCCGGACGGGAACGACGCCGACGCGGGCATGGGCACATACCGGTCCACCGTCACCCGCGCCGCCTCCCGGTCCGGCCGTGCCCGGCGTACCAGCCGCTTGCCCAGCAGGTTCGAGGAAACCGACGCCACGGCGAGCGCACCCAACCCGGCGAAAGCCGCCCGGCGGGGCCGCGCGCCGCTCACCGCGAGCGCGGCGGCGATCCCGAGCGAGATCTTCGAGTGGTCGGCGGCGTGGGACAGCCGGCGCAGCGCCCGGTCGAGCGTGGGCGTGGACGTGGCGGCCACCGCCGCGTACAGCGCGCCGTCCACGGCACGCAGATCACCGAGTACGGCGCTGAGGGCCCGTCCGCGCGAACGCGCCGGGCCGTGGTCCGGTGGCAGCGGGCCGCTGGTGTCCCCGTCGGCGTCGGTCGGTTCGGTCATGGGGCTCCTGCTCGGCGGGCGATGGGCCGGGCGACGTCCGAGGGCACCGTGCCCCCGTCGGTGTGCGGCGCGCGACCCGTGGGCGTGCCCGCGCGTGGTGACTGGGCGTACCGTGCGTGAACCGCCGCCGCACCAGCCTGGTCCGTCTCCGGGCGCACCGCGCGCCGGCGGGGCCCGGACGGGGGACGGTGCGGGCGTCGTCCCCTGGACGACCCACTCACCCGTAGGGCGACACGGGTCCCGTCTCCCGTCTCCCGTCTCGTCACAAGCGGCCGGGAAGACACCGGTGAGCCGCCGGCCGGCCCGTGCGGGGTCGGACGGCGGCTCACGGGGTGTGGCGTCGGGTCATCGGGGTGGTTGTCGGCTCACCGGGGTGGCTGTCGGTGCACCGGGGTGGTGTCGGGCCACGGGGCGGTGGCGGGTCAGCTCACGGCGGTCTTGAAGCGGCGCAGTCGCAGGGAGTTGCCGACGACGAAGACGGAGGAGAAGGCCATGGCCGCTCCGGCGATCATCGGGTTGAGGAGTCCCGCGGCGGCGAGTGGCAGGGCGGCGATGTTGTAGGCGAAGGCCCAGAAGAGGTTGGACTTGATGGTGCCGAGCGTCTTGCGGGCCAGGCGGATGGCGTCTGCGGCGGCGCGCAGGTCGCCGCGGACGAGGGTGAGGTCGCCGGCCTCGATGGCGGCGTCGGTGCCGGTGCCCATGGCCAGCCCCAGGTCGGCCTGGGCGAGGGCGGCGGCGTCGTTGACCCCGTCGCCGACCATGGCGACCGAGCGTCCCTCGCTCTGGAGGCGCCGGACGACGTCGACCTTGTCCTCGGGCATGACCTCGGCGATCACGTGCTCGGCGTCGATGCCGACCTCCGCGGCCACCGCCTCGGCGACGGCCCGGTTGTCGCCGGTGAGGAGGATCGGGGTCAGGCCCAGGGCACGCAGCCGGGTGATGGCTTCGGCGCTGGTCTCCTTGACGGCGTCGGCGACTTCCAGGACCGCCCTGGCCTCGCCGTCCCAGGCGACGGCGATCGCTGTGCGGCCCGCCGCCTCGGAGTCGGCCTTGGCCCGCGCCAGTCCGACGGGCAGCTCCATGGCCCACTCGGCGAGGAGCTTCTCCCGGCCGACCAGAACGGCGTGGCCGTCGACGACGCCCTGCACACCGAGACCGGGGATGTTGGCGAAGTCCTCGGGCACAGGCAGGGTGCCCACGCGGTCGGCTGCCCCGGCGGCCACCGCCTGGGCGATCGGGTGTTCCGAGGAGTGCTCCAGCGCGCCCGCGAGGCGCAGTACGTCGCCCTCGTCGGTGCCGTCGGCGGTGTGGACGGCGAGCAGGGTCATGCGGCCGGTGGTGACGGTGCCGGTCTTGTCGAGGACGATGGTGTCGACCTCGCGGGTGGACTCCAGGACCTCGGGGCCCTTGATGAGGATGCCGAGCTGGGCGCCGCGCCCGGTGCCGACCATCAGCGCGGTCGGCGTGGCCAGGCCCAGTGCGCAGGGGCAGGCGATGATCAGGACGGCCACGGCGGCGGTGAACGCGGCCGTCAGCCCGGCACCGTTGCCGATCCAGAAGCCGAGGGTGGCCAGCGCGAGGGCGATGACGACGGGGACGAAGACACCGGAGATGCGGTCGGCGAGCCGCTGGGCGGCGGCCTTGCCGTTCTGCGCGTCCTCCACCAGCTTCGCCATCCGTGCCAGCTGTGTGTCCGCGCCGACCCGGGTCGCCTCCACCACGAGCCGGCCGCCCGCGTTCAGGGTGGCGCCGGTGACCGCGTCGCCCACGCCGACCTCGACGGGGACGGACTCGCCGGTGAGCATGGAGGCGTCCACCGCGGAGGTGCCCTCGACGACCTTGCCGTCGGTGGCGATCTTCTCGCCGGGGCGGACCAGGAAACGGTCACCCACCGCCAACTCGTCGGTCGAGACGGTGCGTTCACCGCCGTCCGTGCCCAGTACGGTGACGTCCTTGGCGCCCAGCTCCAGCAGGGCCCGCAGCGCGGCGCCGGCCTTGCGCTTGGAGCGGGCCTCGAAGTAGCGCCCGGCCAGGATGAAGGCGGTCACCCCGGCGGCGGCCTCCAGGTAGATGTTCCCGGCGCCGTCACTGCGGGCGATGGTCAGTTCGAAGGGATGCGTCATGCCGGGCATGCCCGCGGTGCCGAAGAACAGCGCCCACAGCGACCACAGGAACGCGGCCGACGTACCGACCGAGATCAGCGTGTCCATGGTGGCCGCACCGTGCCGGGCGTTGGTGAAGGCGGCCCTGTGGAAGGGCCAGGCGGCGTAGGTCACCACGGGCGCCGCCAGGGTCAGCGACAGCCACTGCCAGTACTCGAACTGCAGCGCCGGCACCATCGCCATCGCGATGACCGGGACGGCCAGCACCACGGCCGTGACCAGCCGCTCCCGCAGCGGGCGCAGTTCGTCGGCGGGTTCCGCGTGCTCCGTGCCGGGCGCGGGCTCGGCACGCGCCGGCTCCGGTTCACGGGCGGTGTAACCGGTCGCCTCGACCGTGGCGATCAGCTCCGGGACGGACACGTCACCGGCGTAGTGGACCTTGGCCTTCTCCGTCGCGTAGTTGACGGTGGCGGTGACCCCGTCCATCCGGTTGAGCTTCTTCTCGATCCGGGCGGCGCACGAGGCGCAGGTCATGCCGCCGATGGCGAGTTCTACCTCGGCCGGTGCGTTGGTCGTGCTGGTGGTCATGACTACTCCTGGGCGGGGTCGTCGGCCGGGACCCGGCGCGCGGGTCCCGGCGGTGTGGCGGGGGAGTGCGGATCGGCCGGCCGCGGCCGGGTCAGGCGCGGCCGGTCAGCTCGTAGCCGGCCTCGTCGACGACCTCGGCGATCGCGGCGTCGTCCGGTTCGGCGGTGCCGGTGACGGTGACGCGGCCGGTGTCCACCCGGACCTCGACTCCGGTGACACCGTCCACCTCACCGATCACCCGGGTGAGTGTCGCCTCGCAGTGACCGCAGCTCATCCCGGACACGGCGTAGGTGGTGGTGACGGGCGGGGTGACGGGAGTCCTGACGGTCGAGGTCATGGCTTCCTCCGGAGTCTCGGGGCGGGCTGTCGAATACGGGGGCGGGGTACCCCTGTCGAGTCCATGTATACCCCTGGGGGGTACAGAACGCAACTCCCTCGCATCTCTTGACTGCCTACCCCCCAGGGGTATGGTGAGGTGCGTGAAGAGGCCTCCGCACGAGTCGGGGCCCCAGGTTCCAGGGAGATGGCGATCATGCAGACCGGACTGAGGATCACCGCGTTCACCGCCGCACTGGCAGCCACCTTCGGCACCGCCTACGGCGTCGGCAAGGGGGTGGATCCGGTCGTCGCGGAGCGCGCGCCCGCACCCCACGACGAGCACGGCGGGCCGGCATCGCGACCGGAGGGGGGTGTGGGCGGCGGCGGCCACGACGGGCACGAGGCCACCCCGCCCGGCGGACCGCGGATCTCCGAGAACGGCTACACCCTCGACCTCGCCACCCCGCGCGTCACCGCCGGTCAGCGCACCGAGCTGCGCTTCACCGTCCGCGACGGCGGCGGCGAGGCCGTCACCGCGTACCAGCGCGAGCACGACAAGGAACTCCACCTCATCCTGGCCTCACGCGACCTGGTCACCTACCGCCACCTGCACCCCACCCGCGCCGCCGACGGCACCTGGAGCACCCCCGTCGACCTGCCCCGCGCGGGCGGCTACCGCGTCTTCGCCGACTTCACCCCGGCGAAGAAGGGCGCGGAGAACCTCACCCTCGGCGCCGACCTCGCCGCCTCCGGCCGCTACGACCCCGCCCCACCGCCGGCCCCGAACAGCACCGCCCGGACCGACGGCTACGAGGTCACACTCGCCGGCTCCCTGCGCCCCGGCAGGGCGAGCGAGCTGGAGCTGAAGGTCTCCCGGGGCGGGGAACCCGTCAACGACCTCCAGCCCTACCTCGGTGCCTACGGTCACCTGGTCGCGCTGCGCTCCGGCGACCTCGCCTACCTCCACGTCCACCCGAACGGCGAACCCGGCGACGGCACCACGAAGCCCGGCCCGGAGGTCTCCTTCACGGCCACCGCGCCCAGCGACGGCAGCTACCGCCTCTTCCTGGACTTCCGGCACCGGGGCGAGGTCCACACCGCGGCGTTCACCGTACGGGCCGGTTCGGCGCCCGGCGGGGAGGAATCCGCGCCGACGGCCACCACGGGGCACACCGACGGCCACGGCCACTGACGGGCGGGTCCACCGGGACCAGGCCTGCTGCCGGCCAGATCTGCTGCCGGCCAGGTCCGCTGTTCAGCCAGGTCTACTGCCGGCCGGGCCAGCGCGCGGTCACGGATGCCGGCCGACCGCTCAGGCCATGACGACCCGGACCCCGGCGTCCTCGAACCGCCGGACCAGCTCCAAGTCCGCCGCGCCGTCAGTGACCAGCGTGTCCACCGACTCGGCCGCACAGATCCGGGCGAACGCCCGCCGGCCCAGCTTGCTGGAGTCGGCGGCCACGACCACGCGCTCGGCGCGCTCGCACAGCAGCCGGTTGATGGCCGCCTCCGCCTCGTCGTGGGCCGCGGCGCCGTGCGCGACGTCGAAGGCGACGACGCCCAGTACCGCGACATCCAGGGTCACCTGCCCCAGTACCCCGTCCGCGAGCGGCCCGATCAGCTCGTACGACTGCGCCCGGGCCACCCCGCCGGTCACCACGATCTTGAACTGCGGCCGGACGGCCAGCTCGTTCGCGATGTTGAGCGCGTTGGTGACCACGGTCAGCGCGGGGGTGCCGGAGGCCAGGTCGGCGCGGACGGCCAGGGCGCGTGCCACCTCTGTGGTGGTCGTGCCCCCCGTCAGTCCGACCGCCTCGCCGGGCGCCAGCAGGGCGGCGACCGCCTGCGCGACGCGCTGTTTCTCCGAGGCGCGGCGGGCTGTCTTGTAGCGCAGCGGCAGCTCGTACGACACCCCGTGCACGACGGCGCCTCCGCGCGTGCGCACGAGCATCTGCTGCTCGGCGAGCCGGTCGAAGTCACGGCGGATCGTCGCGGCCGAGACCTCCAGCTCGGTCGCCGCCTCCTCGACGTCCAGCCGGCCACGCTCGACGAGCAGCTCCAGCAGCGCCTTCCAGCGGGCGTCGCGCGACATCCGCGCCTCCGTTCCTCGATCTTCCGCCGACCCTAGCGCACCCCACTCTTCTTGTTGATGTGCTTGATTGTGCTCGAAATCTCGCTATATCTTGCAGGAACAATCAGACCGAAGCCCGGATGATCATGGGGCAGTGATCGGGGAGTGTGCGGCATGACGTATGTCGAGGACGAGCTCAACACCCAGCCCGAGTGCTGGACACGCGCCGCCGCCCAGGCGGCACGCCATACGGCGGCGCTACCCGCACCGGGGGAGCGGGTGGCGATCGTCGGCTGCGGCACCTCGTACTTCATGGCCCAGTCCGCGGCGGCGCTGCGCGAGGGCGCGGGCCAGGGCGAGACGGACGCGTTCGCCGCCTCCGAATTCCCGCTCGGTCGCGCGTACGACCGGGTCGTCGCCCTCACCCGCTCCGGGACCACCACCGAAGTACTGGAACTGCTCACGGAGTTGAAGGGGCGCGCCCGTACCGTCGCGCTCACCGCGGACCCGGACACGCCCGTGATGACCACCGCGGACGACGTGGTGGTCCTCGACTTCGCGGACGAACGGTCGGTCGTGCAGACCCGGTTCGCGACCACCGCCCTCACCCTGCTCCGCGCCCACCTGGGCCTGCACACCGACGCGGTCGTCGCGGACGCGCGCACCGCGCTCGCGGCAGAGCTGCCCGAAGGGCTCGTCGAGCGCACCCAGTTCACCTTCCTCGGCCAGGGCTGGACCGTCGGCCTCGCCAACGAGGCCGGCCTGAAGATGCGAGAAGCCTCCCTGTCCTGGACCGAGGCCTACCCGGCCATGGAGTACCGACACGGCCCCATCAGCATCAGCACCGCGGGAACGGCGACCTGGATGTTCGGCCAGGCGCCCGAGGGGCTGGCCGGCCAGGTCCGCGACACCGGCGCACTGTGGGTGCCCGGGCAGCTCGACCCACTCGCCGAGCTGGTCCGCGCCCAGCGCCTCGCGGTCGCCGTCGCAGCCGCCCGCGGCCTCGACCCGGACCGGCCCCGCCATCTCACCCGCTCGGTGATCCTCGCCCCCTGACGCCGGCTTCGGGACACCTGCCCCGACACCCGCGCTCCGACTCCCGGGAAGGGAGAGACCGTGCCCCTCGCCACCACCGGCGACCTGGTCGGCCGCGCCGCGGCCGCGCGCTCCGCCGTCGCCGCCTTCAACATCATCACCCTGGAGCACATCGAGGCCGTCGTCGCCGGCGCCGAGTCCGTGCACACGCCCGTCGTCCTCCAGGTCAGCGAGAACGCCGTGAAGTACCGCTACGGCCGGCTGCTGCCCCTGGCCCGCGCGGCCGTCGCCGCGGCCGAGGGCGCCGCCGTACCCGTCGCCCTGCACCTCGACCACGTCCAGAGCGACGGCCTGCTGCGCCAGGCCCCGGACGCCGGATTCAGCTCCGTGATGTACGACGCCTCCCGGCTGCCGTACACGGAGAACCTCGCCGCGACCCGGGCCGCCGCCGACTGGGCACACGCCCGGGGCCTGTGGATCGAGGCCGAGTTGGGGGAGGTCGGCGGCAAGAACGGCGCACCGCCGCTCGACGCCCACGCACCCGGGGCCCGTACCGACCCCGCCGAGGCGCGCGCCTTCGTCGCCGACTCCGGCGTGGACGCCCTGGCCGTCGCGGTCGGCAGCTCCCACGCCATGACCACGCGCACCGCCGCCCTCGACCACGACCTGCTCAAGGCGGTCTCGGGCGCGCTGGACGTGCCGCTCGTGCTGCACGGCTCCTCCGGAGTCCCGGACGGGGAACTCGCCGCGGCCGTCGAGGGAGGCATCCGCAAGGTCAACGTCGGCACCGCGCTCAATCTCGCCATGACCGGCGCGATCAGGGAGTTCCTCGCAGCCCGACCCGAAGCGGCCGACTCGCGCGGCTACCTCACCGCGGGAAGGGAGGCCATGGCGCGGACGGTGGCGGCGATCATCCAGGTGGTCGCCCGGACTACTTCCTGACGGCCTTCAGCACCACGAACTTCCGGTCACTCGCCACCAGGTGACTGTTGCCGAACAGGCGCCGCAGCTTGACGTGGTAGCCCAGGTGCCGGTTGCCGACCACCCACAGCTCACCGCCGGGGCGCAGCACCCGCCGCGCCCCGGTGAACATCCGCCACGCCGTGGCGTCGGTCGTCGCCTGATGGGAGTGGAACGGCGGGTTGTTGAGTACCAGGTCGACGCTGCCGTCCGGCACCCCGGCCAGCCCGTCACCGACCCGGAACTCCGCCTGCCCCACCGCCCCGTTCGCCTGGTACGTCGCCTCGGCCGAGGCGACGGCCTGGAAGGACTCGTCGGTGAACAGCACCTCGGCCGCGGGGTCGGCCAGCGCCACCGCCGTACCGACCACACCATTGCCGCAGCCGAGGTCCACCACCCGCCGGGAGCCGACGGCGTCCGGCAGGTGCTGGAGGAAGAAGCGGGTGCCGATGTCGAGCCGGTCGGCGCAGAACACACCGGCGTGGTTGACGACGGTCCGGCCGGCGAGCGGCCCGGCGTCGTCGGGGAGCCGGTAGGCGAGCGGCCAGGGGTTGGCGGGCCGCCTCAGCGAGAGGTCGGGCGTGGCGAAGACGAGCCGGGCCTTCTTCTCGGCCAGCGACGTCCGGGTCGGCCCGACGATCCGCTCGAACAGCCTGAGCGTCGAGGTGTGGATCTCCTTGACCATCCCCGTGCCGACGACGACCGTGCCCTCGTGCAGCGCGGGCGCCAGCCGCAGCAGCTGGTCCTCCAGCAGTGCCAGGCTCTTGGGGACCCGCACCAGCAGCACGTCGACGCGGTCCGGTGGCGGGTCCTGCGTGGTGAGCAGGCGCACGGAGCCCGGATCGACGCCGCTGCGCTCCAGGTTGGCGCGGGTCGCCTCCCGTGCGAGGTGCGAGTCGGTGATCTGCACCGGCCGGTGCGCCGCCAGCGCCGTCACCAGCGCACCCCAGCGGTCGCCGACGACCACGACCGTGCCGGACAGCGGGACCTCCCGCTCCGCGAGGTGCCCGAGCAGATATTCGTCGGAGGCGTCCCAGGCACGGAGCCGGTCGCGCGGGTCCTCGGGGAAGCGGGCCGGCACATGCTCGCCCCAGGGCGTCTTCATACGGTCGCTGCGGTCGTTCATCGTGCGTCCAGGCTAGCCGAGCGGCAGCTCAGGCCGTGCCGGCGGAGTGAGGAAGGACCCGGGCAGGATGTACGGCATGGACGCCGAGCTGTTCCCCAGGACCCGTGCCGAGGTCGCGCCCGGCGCCGTCCACGTGCCGGACTGGCTGGACCCTGAACGGCAGCGCGAGCTGCTGCACGCCTGCCGGGAGTGGGCCCGGCCGCCGGCCGGACTGCGCACGGTCCGCACCCCCGGCGGCGGCACGATGACCGCCCGGCAGGTGTGCCTCGGGTGGCACTGGTACCCGTACGCCTACGCCCGCACCGTCGTCGACGGCGACGGCACCCCCGTGAAGCCCTTCCCGGACCGGCTCGGCGACCTGGCCCGCCGGGCGGTGACCGACGCGCTCGGCGCCGACGCGGTGGCGGAGGAGCCGTACGACGTCGCACTGATCAACTTCTACGACTCCGACGCCCGCATGGGCATGCACCGTGACGCCGACGAGAAGTCCGACGCGCCCGTGGTGTCCCTCAGCCTCGGCGACACCTGCGTCTTCCGCTTCGGCAACCCCAGGGCCCGGACCCGCCCCTGCACCGACGTCGGGCTGCGCAGCGGCGACCTGTTCGTCTTCGGCGGGCCGTCCCGGCTCGCGTACCACGGGGTGCCCCGGGTGTACGCGGGCACCGCGCCGCCCGAGTTGGGGCTCACCGGGCGGCTGAACATCACGCTCCGGGTCAGCGGCATCCAGGCTCCCCGCCCCTCGCGGATCATGGGAGACTCCCCCTCATGAGCGGCAAGGCGGACCCCCGGGCGGCGGGGGAAGGAACCACCTCGAGGGCGCGGCTGGACCGGGGGCGCGGCGCGCTCGGACCCGCGTTGGAGCTCGTGCACACCGGACGCGCTCCCACCCGGGCCGTCCTCACCGCCGAACTCGGCGTGACCCGGGCCACGGCCGGCGCGGTCGCCGCCGAACTGGAGGCGCTCGGCCTGATCCGGGTCGACGCCCGTCCCGCCGCGGCGGCCGGCTCCCAGGGCCGTCCCTCGCACCGCCTCGCGGTCGCCGAGGACGGGCCCGTCGCCCTCGCCGCCCAGGTCCACGCCGACGGGTTCCGGGCCGCCCTGGTCGGCCTCGGCGGCCGGATCGTCGCCACCGCGCCCGGCCGCGAGGTCGTCGACGCCGATCCGGCGAAGGTGCTCGGCTCCGTCGTCGAGGCGGGAGCGGAACTGTTGAGGGAGACCGGGCGCCGCTGCGTCGGCGCGGGCCTCGCCGTACCCTCCGCCGTGGCGGAACCGAACGGCCTGGCCCTGAACCCGCTCCACCTGGCCTGGCCGGCCGGCGCGCCCGTGCGGCGGATCTTCGCCGAGCAGGTGCGTGCCGCCGGGATCGGCGGCCCCGCGTTCGCCGCGAACGACGTCAACCTCGCCGCGCTCGCCGAGCACCGGCACGGGGCCGGGCGCGGAGCCCGCGATCTGCTCTGCGTGGCCACCGGCCACCGCGGGGTCGGTGGCGCGCTGGTCCTCGACGGCCGTCTGCACATGGGCAGTTCGGGGCTCGCCCTGGAGGTCGGCCACCTCACCGTCAACCCCGAGGGCCGCCCCTGCCACTGCGGGGGCCACGGCTGCCTGGACGTGGAGACCGACCCGCTGGCGTTCCTCACGGCGGCAGGCCGTGAGCCCGGACCCGAGGTGTCCCTGCTCCAGCGGTCCAAGGACCTGATCCGTGACCAGTACGCCGACCCGGCCGTCCGCGCCGCCACCGAGACCCTCATCGACCGTCTCGGCCTGGGCCTCGCCGGCCTGGTGAACATCCTCAACCCCGACCGCATCATCCTCGGCGGACTCCACCGGGAACTCCTCGACGCCGACCCCGGGCGTCTGCGCGCGGTCGTCGCCGGCCGAAGCCTGTGGGGCCAGAGCGGCGGCGTGCCCATCCTGCCGTGCGGCCTGGACCACAACAGCCTGGTCGGCGCGGCCGAACTGGCCTGGCAGCCGGTGCTGGACGATCCGCTGGGCGCGCTGGCGTAGACGCCCGTGTCCGGCCGGAACGGCGCCGTCGGCTCAGGGGGCCGGCCGGGCGCCGCCGCTCGGGGCGTGACTGAGGTCGACGACGCAGAAGACGTTGCCGTCCGGGTCGGCGAGGACGACGAAGTCGGGGTCGGGCGGGTACAGGTCCCAGTCGACGGTCCGCGCGCCGAGACCGGTCAGCCGCCGCACCTCCGCCCGCTGCTCCTCCGCCGTGTCCGTGAACAGGTCCAGGTGGAGCCGGGGCCGTGGCTCGGCCGGTGACTCACTGCGCAGCAGGCCGAGGGCCCGCCCGGAACCGTCGGCGTGATCGAGCGTCCGCCACGTCTCGCTCGCCCACTCCTCGGTGGCGACCAGATCCAGAGCAGCCGTCCAGAACGCCACCGCGCGGGGCAGGTCCGTGACGCCGATGACAGGGATACCGATTCTCAGCATGGACCGAACCTAGCCAGTCCTCGCGTGCCCGGTGGCCGGGGGACGCGGAGTCGGGCGGACCGCGTACTCCCCGCGAGGTACGCACACCGGCGCCGTACTCGGCCACCGGTTCGCCTCCGGCGAGATCGACGAGGAAGGTTACTGCGCCGACTGTCCGTGCTGGACGAGAAGTTCGGCCGGACGGGCAAGGCCGGACGGGCAAGGGAGGTGCGGCATGACCGCGACGACCGTCCCCGGGCTCCGGCTGCGGTCGTCGAAGCCGTGAAGGGTAACGGCGGTGGCGACACCGCAGCCTGTGCCGGACGTCCGGGACCACCTGAGCCGGCGAAAACGGACAAGCGGGCTGCCGCCCGCACCCGGCTGTCGCCGGTGCGCACAACCGGCGCACGCAACGGGCGCACGCAACTGGTCGCACAACCGGCGGACCGCGCCACCGCCGCTCCCCGGCTCACGACCGGCCGGCGAGCCGGAGCGGCGTACCGCCGGGCCCCTCCGCCTCACGGCGGCCGCGGGGGCGCCCGGCGCCGCCGGGCCCGCCCACGGAGCGGCGGTGGCCACGAACGTCCCCGCACGGCCCGCGGCAGCGAACGGTCACCGCCCGGTCAGCCGGCAACGGCCGACCGGGCGGGAGCGGGTTGGGACCTGCCCAGGTCCGCCGTGTGCTCGACCTCCGCGAACGCGGCGGCCGGCACCTCACCGACCAGGCGCCGCGGTGGGCGCGCGGCGACGGGTGACGCGGCGGGCGGCGCCACGGAGACGGCCGTCGGGAGCGTGAACCAGACGACCTTGCCGGACTCGCCGTCCGGCCGGACGCCCCAGCTCTCGCTCATCGCGGCCACCATGGAGAGCCCGCGCCCGCAGGTCGCGAGCGGCTCGGCGTCGTCCACCACGGGCAGACGCGGATCATGGTCGCGCACGGAGACGGTGAGCCGGTCCAGGATCAGCTCTATCTCCACGGTGCACGTCTTGTCGGGCCGGGCATGCAGGTGGACGTTGGTCAACAACTCCGTCACGCCGAGCGCGGCCCGGTCGATCAGGGGATCCATATGCCAGTAGCGCAATTGCGCAGATACGATTCTGCGGACCTGGCCGATCCGCGACGGCAGGGCTTGGAGCTCCACCGTGCAGTGTCTGCTTGGGTGACTGATCACGGCTGCGACTCCCCGACATAGAGGTCCGGAAGAACACGGAGTTCGGATCCAGCAGGGCGCACGCGGCGCATCGCCGCCCGCTGTCTTGGCCGGCGGGCTGGTTCGCAGCGTTATCGCCGGTAAACCCAGAGTGACGTGAGACCAGCGTGACGCAAGGGGTGAGGCACCGCAACTTACGGACATCTCAGACGCGATGCCCGGCAGCCCTGTGTACCGCCTCGATGAAACGGCGGGCCGCGGGCGGACCCGGCTCGCCCGGCGCGGGGTCCCGCTCGCCGAGCGTCAGCAGGTACCGCTTGCCGTTGAGGTCGGCGAGGGCCCGGTCCTGAGGGGCGAACCAGGGACGCGAGGCGCGCACCGCCTGCACCGGCGCGCTGTCGATCTCACTGCCGTAGCTGGTGAGCAACTCCACCCTGCCACCGCTGATCCGGACCGTGCCGGCCCGGGTGAGCGAGCGCAGTCGCTTGCCTATCCGCACCCCCGTCGCCCTGAACTCCGGCTCCGCCATGCCGTCGCCCCCTCGTGCGCGTCGGTTGCCGGACCGTGCCCATGGGTGCGCCCGGTACCGGCTCGTTTCGTGCTCCAGTGTGCGCCCGCGGCGGGAACCGGTCCCGCCCGCTGGCAGTCTGCCCGCACCGCGCGCCGAGCACCAGTACGCGCCGCTCCTTTCCGGCGGCGACCGGAGCACTCGCGCGAATGCGCCCCCACCGGGCCGGGGGCCGGCCCCCAGGGGTGCCTTTGAGCCGCTCAAAGGTGTGTTTATGCAGGTGAGGAGCGTGTGGAACGTGCTTATGATCGAGGTGTCGGCCGCGCGACGCGCCGTCGGCGCGCAGCCTAAGGAGCCCCGTCGTGAGCACCCCCCAGCAGTCCCGCACCGGCGCCACCCTCGACGTCGATCACAGCGACACCGCCTACCGCGCATGGCTGAAAGAAGCCGTACGCAAGGTCCAGGCGGACGCCAACCGCTCGGCCGACACCCACCTGCTCCTCTTCCCGCTGCCCGAGCGGTGGGGTATCGACCTGTATCTCAAGGACGAGTCGACCCACCCCACCGGCAGCCTCAAACACCGCCTCGCCCGCTCGCTGTTCCTCTACGGCCTGTGCAACGGCTGGATCCGGCCGGACCGCCCGGTGATCGAGGCGTCCAGCGGCTCGACGGCCGTCTCCGAGGCGTACTTCGCGAAGCTGATCGGTGTGCCCTTCATCGCCGTCATGCCGCGCACGACCAGCGCGGAGAAGATCCGCCTGATCGAGTTCCACGGCGGCCGGTGCCACTTCGTGGACGACTCCCGCCGGATGTACGAGGAATCCGCCCGCCTCGCGGCCGAGACCGGCGGCCACTACATGGACCAGTTCACCTACGCCGAGCGCGCCACGGACTGGCGCGGCAACAACAACATCGCCGAGTCGATCTTCCGGCAGCTGCGGCTGGAGAGGTTTCCCGAACCGGCGTGGATCGTCGCCACGGCCGGCACCGGCGGCACCTCGGCGACCCTCGCGCGCTATGTGCACTACATGCAGCACGACACCCGCGTCTGCGTAGCCGACCCGGAGAACTCCTGTTTCTTCGAGGGCTGGACCACCGGCGATCCGGACGTCGCCTGCGACCGCGGTTCCCGGATCGAGGGCATCGGCAGGCCGCGTATGGAACCGAGCTTCGTGCCCGGCGCGATCGACCGCATGATGAAGGTGCCGGACGCGGCGAGCGTGGCGGCCGTCCGGGCCCTGGAACAGGCCATCGGCCGCAAGGCGGGCGGCTCCACGGGCACCGGACTGTGGAGCGCGCTGAAGATCGTCGCCGAGATGGTGGCCGAGGGGCGCCGGGGCAGCGTGGTGACGCTGCTGTGCGATCCGGGGGACCGGTACCTCGACAAGTACTACTCGGACACCTGGCTCGCCGAACAGGGCCTCGACATCGGCCCGTACACGGCGGCGATCGAGTCCCTGCTGCACACGGGCACCTGGCCCGGCTGACCGAGGACCACGCGAGCGGGCCGCGCCGGTCCACGCGCCTACGGGCGGGCGAGCCGCCGGTCCAGCGAGGTGACCGCGTCCCGGAAGGCCCGCCCCAGACCCGGACGCGCGCGGTTCATCACGAAACGGAACGGCACCGTACCGTCCGCGGCGAACGTCCACTGCACGCGCGTGCCGGCCCCGGCGGGCGCCAGCCGCCACTCCTCGGCCATGGCCCGGGCGCCGGGCGCGTTGGTCACGTCCACGCGATACGCGTACACCTCGGGCCGCTCGGCCGCCAGCACCGTCTCCACGAAGCGCGTACCGCCCCTGAGCCGGATCTCCCGCCCCGCTCCCTCACCGATGGGCCGGGCGAAGGTCACCGCCGAGAACCAGGTGGTCCAGCCCGGCACGTCCTCGGCGAGCGCGCGGAAGACCGGACCCGGAGCGGCGGAGATCTCCCGCGCGAAGACCAGACGTACCGGCGCCGTCTCGACGAAGTCGGGACCCACCGGACGCAGACGGTGCGCCATGCGCACAACCCCCTTGAGCGAAACCACGCATGCGGACGGTCGTCCGGGAGGCGTCACGATAGCCGGGGTCGCGCCGGGTGTCAGCGGGACCACGGACGGGAACCGGCATCCGCCGAGGTCAGCCGGTCGTCTCCGGCTCGCCCGCCACGACCAGTCCCAGGTGCTCCGCGATCTCCGTGCGGGCGTCCGCCGGCAGACCCGCGTCGGTCACCAGCGTGTCCACCCGCTCCAGCGCCGCGAAGGAACTCAGGCCCACGACACCCCACTTGGTGTGGTCGGCGACCACCACGACACGCCGCGCCGACTGCACCAGCCGCCGGTTGGTCTCGGCCTCCGCGAGATTCGGGGTCGACAGGCCTGCCTCGGCCGATATCCCGTGCACACCGAGGAACAGCACGTCGAAGTGGAGTGTGGCGATCGCCTGGTCGGCGACCGGGCCCACCAGGGAGTCGGAGGGAGTGCGCACACCACCCGTGAGTACCACCGTCGCCGCACCCTGCCGCGCACCCGAGGTGCGCTGCGCGACGTGGAACACGTCGGCGACCCGCACCGAGTTGGTGACCACCGTCAGATCCGGCACGTCCAGCAGCCGGTGCGCCAGCGCGTACGTGGTGGTACCACCCGACAGGGCGATCGCGGCGCCCGGCGCGACCAGTTCCGCCGCGGCCCGCGCGATGTCCTCCTTGGCGGTCGGCTCCAGACCCGACTTCGCCTCGAACCCCGGCTCGTGCGTACTCGCCTCGACCACCGGGACCGCGCCGCCGTGCACCTTCTCCAGCACGCCCTGCCGGGCCAGCGCGTCGAGGTCGCGGCGGACCGTCATGTCCGACACACCGAGCTTGCGGGTCAGCTCGTTGACCCGGACTCCGCCCCGGCGGCGCACCTCGTCGAGGATCAGGGCGCGACGCTGCTCCGCGAGGAGGTTCGGATTCTCACTCACGTACGCTTCGGTCCTTTCGCCGCACAACCGCCCGACACGCCGACGCACTCGCTCTGATGAGGGCTACTCCCCACTCCTGTGCGCGGACGTCCCATCCTCGCACGCCACGCCCGGGGCCGCGCCACCGACTGTCAGCCGCGCACAAGTCCCTCCCGTCCCCTTCCGGCGTCACCTGGCAGACGGTTCGGGGAGATTCCGTGCCGAGGGGTGTGCGCAGCCCACTCAGCGGAGATCCTTGTGCCCGCACGGACAGAGCCGACGGCGCGTCACGGGGGAGTGCGGACAGTGGAACAGGCGCAGGAACCGGCCGGGACGGGCGGGCAGCACGCCCCCGGACCGCGCGACGGGACAGACGGGACAGACGGGACGAACGGGAGAGACGGGGTGGACGGGCAGGGCGGGGGAGAGGGAAGGACCGGCACCGCCCTGGAACTCCTGGTGCACGGAGTGGGCGGCACGACACCCGCCGAGATGCTGGACGACCCGCGGACCGTGCGGGTCACCGGCGACCACATCGCGGCCGTCTTCCGGCGCGCCGAGGACGCCGACGCCGAGTCCCGGCCGGAGGACTACCGGGGACGACCGGTGCCCGAGGCCTACGTCTGGTGCAACCTCACCTCCGGCAACGGCACCCGCGCCCTGTGGCTGCTGCTTCTGCCCTTCATGGTGGTCAACCTCGCCCACTGGATGCGGCCCACCGCCCAGGGCCGGCCCCGGACGGTCCGCCTGTACGGGCTGCTGGTGCGGCTCGCGGGCCTGACCCTGACGGTGCTGCTGGTCGCCGCGGCCTGCGAGGTCGCCCTCGACCTCGTGGCGTGGCAGTGCGCGGGCACGCACGCGTGCGCCGAGCGGCACTCCTGGCTGGGCTTCCTGTCGCCACAGATGTCGGAAGGCGGCTGGTGGAGCACGCCGGGCCGCAGGCTCGCCCTCGCGGCCGCGGTGCCCGCCGCGCTCACCGGCCTGCTGTGGTACCTGTCGCTGCGCACCTGGCGGGCGTACGAGTCCCAGCCGCCGGTGGACCGCGAGTCCGGCCCCGAGGAGGGCCCCGGCCGTACCGCCCTGGGCCGGCCCGGGTTCTGGTACGGGCGCCGCCTGGTGGCCCGGCTGCGCGCCGCGCACACCGCCGCGGCCCTGCTGACGGTCGCCGCGGCGGTCGGCGCGCCGGCGGCCCGCTTCGACCGCCGGGCGGGGGGACCCGCGCCGCTCGACACGCTGGGCTGGGCCCTGGAGACGGCGCTGGCCGCCGGGGCGGTCGCCGTGGTGGCGGTGGTCTGCCGCCGGGGCCGCAGCGAGAACCGTCTCGACCGGGAACTCGACGAGCACCTCGTACGACGCCTGCCGCTCGCCGCCCTCGCCCTTCTCGTCCTCGCTCTGCTGTACGGAGGCTGGGCCCGCCCGGAGTGGACGTCGGCCGGGCGGCTGCCGGGGGACATGACGTTCGGCGGCATCACCCTGGTGCAGGGACTGCTGGTCATCGCCCTCGCCGTGGTCGCCCACGTCCTCCACCGCAGCCTCCCCGACGCCCGCGTCGCGATGCGCGGCCTCGGCGGCCCCGCCGTCGCCATGCTGGCCTGCGCCCTGGGCGGCGTGATGTCCGGCGGCGTCTCCCAGCGGGTGTCGGACTGGCTGGACGGCACCGGCACCTCCATCGACGGCCCGCCCGTCCTGCTGACCTGGCAGGCGTCCGTCATCCCACCGCTGCTCGTCGTCGTACTGCTGCTGTGCGCCGCGCTCGTCCGGCACACCTGGCGCCTCGCCCGCGCCGAACGGGACGCCGTGGAGGGCGACCACCCCGGGGAGGCCGGGGACCCGGGACGCACCCGGCGCATCGCCCTCACCCGCGCCCTGGCCACCCTCACCGACCGGGCCCCCCTCCTCGTCGCCATCACCTCCGCCGTCACCCTGCTGCTCGGTGCCGGAGCCCTGGTGGGCGCCCTGACGACCGACCGGGTGCCCGGCGAGGCCGCGCGCGGCACGTACGCCGTCGTGCACGGCGCCGCGCAGACCGCGCAGGCGCTGGGCTCCTGGCTCATCGGCCTCGGTTTCATACTGTTCGTCACCTGGGGCAGGCGCGCCTACAAGGACGCCTCCGCCCGGCGCACCATCGGCATCCTGTGGGACGTCGGCACCTTCTGGCCGCGCGCCGCCCACCCCTTCGCACCGCCCTGTTACGCCGAGCGCGCGGTGCCCGACCTCACCTGGCGGATGGCGACCTGGACCCGGGCCACCGGCGGGCGGCTGGTCATCTCCGGGCACTCGCAGGGCAGCGTCCTCGCCGCCTCCGCGGCCTGGCAACTGGAGCCGTCCGCCCGCAAACGGGTCGCGCTGCTCACGTACGGCTCACCGCTGGAGCGGCTGTACGGCCGCTGGTTCCCGGCCCACTTCGGACCGGACGCGCTCGGCTCGCTGCACGAGGAGGTCGACTGCTGGCGCAACCTCTACCGGCGTACCGACCCCATCGGCGGCCCGATGCGGCTGCCCGGCGACTCGGGTCCGGCGGTGGACCGCGCGCCCCTCAAGGACCCGCTCACCTACGGCCGCACCGAACTCCACCCGCTGCCCGCGCCGATCCTCGGCCACTCCGACTACCAGGCCGATCCGGCCTTCGCCGAGGAACGGCAGCGCCTGCTGGCCCGGTTGCGCCCGGATGTACCGGCGCCGCGCCACGACGGCCGGCCGGCGCCCGTCGTCCCCCCGGCGCCCGTCGTCCCCCCGGCGGACGGTGGAGCCCGGGACCGCTGAGGCCTGCCGGGGTCGTCGCCCGCGGCGGCCCCGGCAGGCCCCGCTACGGCAGCTCCGGAAGGTCCTCGGCGTAGAGGAGGGTCAGGTCGTCCGTGCTGGGGTCGGCCACCTGGGCGACCCGGCTCGCGTGCCGCTCCACCATCGCCTCGAACGTCTGGCGGGCGGTACGGCCGTTGCCGAAGGCCGGGCCCTTCGGGATCGCCGTGAAGTACTTCGTCAGCGCCTCGGCCGCGCCCGGCGCCAGCCGGTACTCGTGCTCGTCGGCCTGCTGCTCCACGATCCGCAGCAGCTCCTCGGGCCCGTAGTCGCCGAAGGTGATGGTCCGTGAGAACCGGGACGCCACCCCGGGGTTGACGGACAGAAAACGCTCCATCTCCGCCGTGTACCCCGCGACGATCACCACGACCGCGTCACGCTGGTCCTCCATCAGCTTCACCAGCGTGTCGATGGCCTCCTTGCCGAAGTCCCGGCCCGCGTCCTCGGGGGACAGCGCGTATGCCTCGTCGATGAACAGCACGCCGCCGTGCGCCCGCTGGAACGCCTCCTGGGTGCGGATCGCCGTGGAGCCGATGTGCTCGCCGACCAGATCGACCCGGGACACCTCGACGAGGTGCCCCTTGTCCAGTACGCCGAGGGAGGCGAGTATCTCGCCGTACAGCCGGGCGACCGTCGTCTTTCCGGTGCCCGGGGAGCCGGTGAAGACCAGGTGCCGTTTGACCGACGCGGCCTTCAGCCCCGCCTGCCGCCGGCGCCGGCCCACCTCGATCATGTCGGTCAGGGCCCGCACCTCGCGCTTGACGCTGTCCAGGCCAACCAGCGCGTCCAGTTCGCCGAGGACGGCCTTCGAGGTACGTGTCGGCTCCGGCGGCCCGGCGCCCGCGATCAGGGGCTCCTGCTCGGTGCTGCGCTGCCCGGGGATGGAGCCCAGCAGGCCGGGGGAGTGGCTCACCGTCTGCACGACCGGTTCCGGCGCGGCGGGCGGGGCCAGGCCGCCGCTCTCGTCGCTGGTGCAGTCCTCGACGAGCGGACCGGAGTCGTACGCCGTGTCCGGTCCGCCGTCCGCGAACTCGTACCCGCCCCGCGCACACCGCTCCGTACGGCACTTGCGCAGCGTCGTACGGCAGCCGTCGATCACATGGAAGCCGTAGCCGGTGCTGCCGGTCACGCGGCAGTTCAGGAAGCTGCCGCGGCCTCCGGCCGACACGTAGACCCCCGCCTCCGAGGGGGAGTCGACCGTGCAGCGCTCGATGGTGGGGTCGGCGCCCTTGGTGACGATCACGCCGGTGCGGTTGCCGTCCAGGGTGCAGTTGTTCAGGGTGCCGCCGCTGCCGTGGTCGCGGAACCACGCGCCCGTGGCGGCGTCCCGGATGCGGCAGTCGTCGAGCTGCGCGGTGGCGCCGTCGCTCACCGACACGGCCGTGTTGCGCACCTGGGAGAGGTCGCTGTCGACGACGTCCGCGCGCGATCCGCGGTCGAGGACGAACAGCGCGTCGGGCACGTCGTGCACCCGGCAGGAGTCGAGCACCGCGGTCGCGCCGTCACTGACCCAGACCGCCGGGTAGTCGCCCGTGCTGTCGAAGATCTCGCACTGGTTGGCGTCCACGCGCGTGCCCGGGTCCCACACCGACAGGCCGTTGCGCCCGAACTGCCGCACGGTGGTGCGGGTCAGGGTGAGGACGGAGCGGGAGCGCAGGTCGACCGCGTTCTCCGGGATCTCGTGGATGCGGCAGTCGGCGAGCGTGAGCACCGCTTCCGTGTCGAGCGTGACGCCGTCGCCGGTGGTGCGGTGCACGTCGCAGTCGGTCATGTGGGCGGTGGCCCGGCCGGTGACCTGCACGCCGCTGCCCCGTACCTCGTAGACCTCGCAGCCCACGGCCTCCAGCGAGGATCCCTCGCCCGTCGCCGTCAGGCCGGAACCCGCGGCGTGGTGGACCCGGCAGCGCTCCAGCCGGGGGTGCGCGCCGGAGCGCACCGCGACGCCCGCCTGACCGGCGGAGACGACCTCGCACTCCTCGAAGACGCCGCCCCCGCCGTCGAGGACGGCGATGCCGACACCGGCCGGATTGTCGACGCTGCAACGCCGCACCGTCGGACGGGCGCTGCCGCGCACCTCTATCCCGGACGCGGAACGCGTGACCACCCGCAGCCCCAGCAGTTCCGGCGTGCCCTCCTCGACGAGTACCGCGGGCGCCGCCGCGTCCTGGCCCTCCACGTGCAGGTCCTGGACCACCGCCGAGGCGCGCACGGTCAACGGGACGCCGTCGACGGGCGCGATCCGGACGGAACCCAGGGCGCCCTCGGGCCCGCGCAGGGTCACCGCCCGCTGGACGACGAGGTTCTCCCGGTAGGTCCCGGGGGCGACGGTGAGGACGTCACCGTCGGCCGCGGCCTCCAGGGCGGCGGCGAGCGATGCGTACTCACCTGTGCGGCGCCGCCACCGCGAGGTGCCGGTGTGCGTCACCTGGACCGTGCCCTGTGCCATGGCGTTGCCGTGCCCCCACCTCGTCGTACGCGGGTTGTCGCCGATTTGGTTCGGCCGGTCCACCGTAGCGTGCGCGCAGGTGGTGAGTTGACCGGAGGCGGAAGCCCGTCAACTGTCCGCGCCGGTCCTGCCCCAGTCCGGGCCCGCCCGGCCCCATTCCCGCTCCAGGCGGGCGTGACGCCGGCGCACCATGCGCCACACGACGATCCGCCGGGCGGTCTCGATCAGGGCCGCGGCCGACACCGCGGCGCCGGCCCCGGCGAGCACGGCGTGCGTCGTCGCGGTCGCGGAGTCCAGCGGGCGGGCCAGCGTCCGGCCCTGCGCGTCGGTCCAGATCGCGAACCGGTCTCCGGCGCGCGGATCGTCGACGCCCACCAGGACGGGGGCCTCGTGCCGAGAGCCGTCCGGTGCCGTCCGGGCGGCGAGGACGCGGCTGCGCAGGTCCCCGGCGGACAGCCCCTCCGGGTCGATCGTCGGCTGTGAGCGCTCCAGGGCACGGATCACGGTGGCCGCCACCCGGTGCCGGGTCTCGTGCTGTTCGCGCACCGACCGCCGCAGGGCGTTCTGTGCCGCGCCACCCACGAGCACGCCGGCCGGCGGCGCCACCGACAGGATCAGCAGCAGTCCGGCCAGCGCCACCCACGCCTCGGCCAGGTCGGTCGTGCGGCACAGCGGATTGTGCCGCCAGCGCCAGAGCCCCGTGATCGCCCGCACGACGTCCGCCCCTTTCCCGCTCCGTGCCCCCCGGTCGAGCCGTTCACGCGCGGGTCGGTCCGGGAGGGCGCGCCGCCTACCTGCCGGTGGCGCCTCCCGGCCGGATTCTCATGAACGTCTCATGAAGCCCAACGCGCGGGCCCGGAACCGGGTTCCCGCCCGCCGGCCGCTACCCGTGGCCGCTACCCGTGACCGGTCCCCGCAGGGGAAACGGACTCCCAGCGGGCTCTCGGAAGGGGGCAGTGGCCGTCACTCGACGACCCGCACCGGGTCGCCGACCCGGATCGTGCCGCGGCCCACCGGGACCAGGTTCTGCCCGAAGACCAGCTTGCCGCCGACGCGGCGGTGCTGCCCGAGGCTGTGCAGGGGCTCACTGCCTCGCCCGGCGGTGCCCTGGTCGGTGGTCGTCACGACGCATCGCCCGCACGGCTTGACGACCCGGAAGGAGACCTCGCCGACGGCGATGCGGGACCACCCGTCCTCGGCCCACGGCACGGTGCCGGAGACGACCGCGTTCGGCCGGAAGCGGTCCATGGGCAGCGGGCCCTCGGCCGCGTGCTCGCCCTCGGCGATCAGGGAGTTGAGGGCGTCGAGGGAGGCCGTCGTCACGAGCAGCAGCGGAAAGCCGTCGGCGAAGGAGACGGTCTCGCCCGGCAGCGCGTACCGCGGGTCCACGGGCCGGCTCGTGGCGGGATCGTCCAGGTACACCAGCCGCACGTCCGTCCCGAGGAAGGCGCTGCACCAGGCATGCGCGGCCTCGTCCCGGGCGGGGAGCACCTCGACCTTGTCGCGGAAGATCTGCGCCACGACGGTGCCCGCCGCGCGCGGGACCGGCACCGTGAGCGGCTCCCGGCCGGGCGCGGACAGCCGGACGCCGCCGCCGGGCAGAAGCTCGGCGGCGGCAAGGGCGAGGCGCGGCTGCTGGCGTTGTGTGACGACCTTTCCCCCGTCGTCGATCAGCATCCAGCGGCGGTCTCCGGTCAGCCCCCAGGGCTCCACGACGGCCTCCCGGAGCGACAGGCTCCGGAACGCCTTGACCGGATGGACGTGAATCGACTGCAGTCGCGCGTTCCCCATGAGGACATCGTGCCAGGTGGCACGGGCGCCCTCGGGGACGGCTCAGTAGCCGCGGTACTGCTGCTGGTTGTACGGGTCCTGGTACGGCGCGGGGGCCGGCCGGGGAGCCGCGGGGCGCATCGCCTCGTACCCCGCGGGACCGGGCGCGGCCGGGCGTGGCTGCTGTGGCTGCTGGGGGCCGGGGTATCCGCGCGGCGCGGTGGCCTGGTGCGGGATGTACGCGGCCGGGGCCTGCTGCAGCGGGGCGGGCTGCGGTGCCTGCTGCGGGTAGCCGTAGGAGGGCTGGGACGGGCCCGCCGGGAGGGCGGGCAGAGCCGAGGGAAGCGCGGGCAGGTGGCTGCCCGGCACGTCGTACGCGGCGGGGACCCGGATCGGGGCGATCTGCGGGGTGCCCCGCTCGGCCACGAGCGAGTCGTAGATCGGAGTGTCCGGGAAGGAGGCGGAGTAATAGCCGCCGCCATAAGTGGAGCGGGGGGAGGTCATGGCACATAAGTTAAGCCCACGATGTGCTGGTTGGGGAGACCGATAAGAGGGTTGTTTTCCGTGTCCGCCGTGACCTGGCATCCCCAATACGAGCGAACTTCGCAAAATAGGGCGTCACGCCACGAGATCTCGGGGTAAAGGCCGAGTTCCGGGCGGGTTACCGGCGGTTGTCCGGGCGTCTCCCCCCTGCTCGGCGTGAGGGGGGCGCGGCGGGGGGAATAGGTTGGGCTCGGAGAACTTGGCGAACCGCCGGGACGCGGCCCGGTTCGGTGAAACACGCGATGGGGGCGGACATGTCAATGTCGAAAGGGTCGAACACCCCGGTGCCCACGACGGCGTCGCGGGTGGAACTGGGCTGGCGATCCGGCCCCGGTGTGCCCGACGCGGACGCCTCGGCCCTCCTCCTGGTGGGCGGGAAGGTCCGTTCCGACGCGGACTTCGTCTTCTACAACCAGCCGGCGCACTCCTCCGGCGCGGTCCGCCACGAGGGCAAGCGGGACGCCGGCGGCCGGGTGACCGACAGCCTGCTCGTCGACCTCGCGCGCGTGGAGCCCGCGATCGAGACCGTGCTCCTCGCCGCCTCCTCGGACGGCGGGCCGTTCGGGCGGATCCCCGATCTGTACATCGAGGTCCGCGACGCCGAGCGGAACACCGTGCTGGCCCGTTTCGACAACCCGGGCGCGACCGTCGAGACGGCCTTCGTGCTCGGGGAGTTCTACCGACGCCAGGGCGCGTGGAAGTTCCGCGCCGTCGGCCAGGGTTACGACAGCGGGCTCGAGGGACTGGCCACGGACTACGGCATCTCGGTGGACGAGCCGCAACAGGCGTCCCCGGCCGCCCCACCGGCAACGCCGGCCGCCCCGTCGGCACCACCGGCCCCCGCAGTCACCCCGCCCCCGCCCACGGCGCCCCCCGCCGAGCCGGTCCGCCTGACCAAGGTCACGCTCACCAAGGCGGCACCCTCCGTGTCGCTGACCAAGCAGGGCGGCACCTCGGGCTCCTTGCGCGTCAATCTCAACTGGCAGGTGCGCAAGCAGTTCTCCGGCTGGGCCCGCAAACTGGGCCGCCCGGCCGCCACGCACGACGACCTCGACCTCGACCTGTGCTGCCTGTACGAACTCACCGACGGCAGCAAGGGAGTCGTCCAGGCCCTCGGCAACGCCTTCGGCTCCCTGCGGCAGCCGCCCTACATCCACCTGGACGGCGACGACCGCACCGGCGCCGTGTCCTCCGGAGAGAACCTCACCGTCAACCTCGACCACCAGCGGTACTTCCGGCGTGTCCTCGTCTTCGTCACCATCTACCAGGGCGCGCGCTCCTTCGCCGACCTGAACGCCACGGTCACCCTCCGGCCGCAGCACGGTGCCCCGGTCGACTTCTCGCTCGACGAGTGCACGGTCCCCTCGACGGTGTGCGCCCTCGCGCTGATCACCAACACCGGCAGCGACCTGGTCGTCCGGCGCGAGGCCCGCTACCTGGTGCCCGAACGCGGCGTGAGCCCGCAGCGGACCGTCGACCACGCCTACGGGTGGGGCATGAACTGGACCCCCGGCCGCAAGTGAGGAACGTGCCGGCCCAGGCGCTCAGCCTTCGTCGGGCACGGCGCCCGGACGGGCGTAGGTGCGGCCCTTCCACGCCGCACCACGTCCCCGGTAGTGCTGCACCGCGGAGTCGACCGTCATCAGGAGATACAGGAACGCGGTGAACGGCAGCAGCCAGGCGAGCCACACCGGCTGCCGGTAGTAACGCAGCATCGGCACGTACGTCCCCGCCATCACCAGCCACGAGGCGGCGCCGAGGACGGCCGTCGTCGTACTCCCCGTCGCCGCACCCACGACCACCGCCACCGGCGGCACCAGGTACACCAGCGCCAGGCCGACGACCGTTCCGGCGAGCACCAGGGGGTTGTGCCGCAGTTGCGCGTACGCGCTGCGCGAGACCATGCGCCACAGGTGGTGCAGCCGCGGATACGGACGCACACTGTCCACCCGGTCGGCCAGCCCCAGCCAGACGCGGCCGCCGCTGCCCTTCACGGCCCTCGCCAGGGCCACGTCGTCGATGACGGCGTGCCGGATGGCGTCCGGGATCCGCGCCCGCTCGGCGGCCTCGGTGCGCAGCAGCACGCAGCCACCCGCCGCTGCCGCCGTCCGCGTCCCCGTCTTCCCGGCACCCCCGTTCGCGTCGGCGCCGTCCTCGCCGATCCACCGGAACGGGTACAGCTGCGCGAAGAAGTAGACGAAGGCCGGCACCACGAGCCGCTCCCAGACGCTCTGGACCCGCAACCGGGCCATCTGCGAGACGACGTCGAAACCACCGGCACCGGCCGCCGCCACCAGCCGGCGCAGACTGTCCGGCGCGTGGGCGATGTCGGCGTCCGTCAGCAGCAGGTACTCGGGCTCACGCGCGCGTGCCAGAGCGATGCCGTGGCGCACCGCCCACAGCTTGCCCGTCCAGCCGGCGGGCGGTTCCCCGGGCGAGGCCACGGTGAGCGGCAGACCCTCCTGCCGCCGGGCCAGCTCGCAGGCCAGTTCTCCCGTGCCGTCCGTGCTGCCGTCGTCGATCAGGAAGACCTCCACCCGCCCCGGATAGTCCTGGGCGAGCAGCGGCGGCAGGCTCGCGGGCAGCATCGCCGCCTCGTCACGTGCCGGGACGACGACGCACACGGAGGGCCAGGCGGCGGGCTCCTCCAGGAGCGGCAGTCTGACGTCCGTACGCCAGAAGAAGCCCCGGGCGAGCAGCAGCCACAGCCAGGCGGCGAGGGACAGGGCGGTCACGACGGTCACGACGGAGGTCCACGCATCTGCGCTCACGTGCGAAGTCTGCCCCACGGCCACGGCCCGCAGCGGCCCATCGTCTATGGTGGCTCGGTGAAGATCGCTCTCATGGACTCCGGAATCGGTCTGCTGGCGGCCACCGCCGCGGTACGGCGCCTGCGCCCGGACGCCGATCTCATCCTCTCCCTGGACCCCGACGGCATGCCGTGGGGACCGCGGACCCCCGAGGACCTGACCGAGCGGGCCCTCGCCGTCGCCGAGGCCGCCGCCGCACACCGTCCCGACGTCCTGATCGTCGGCTGCAACACCGCCACCGTCCACGCCCTGCCCGCGCTGCGTGCCCGGCTGGAGCCCGCGCTGCCGGTCATCGGCACCGTCCCGGCGATCAAGCCCGCCGCGGCCGGCGGCGGCCCCGTGGCGATCTGGGCCACGCCCGCCACCACCGGCAGTCCTTACCAGCGCGGTCTCATCGAGCGGTTCGCCGGCGGCGCGGCGGTCACCGAGGTGCCGTGCCCGGGGCTCGCCGACGCCGTCGAACACGCGGACGAGAACGCGATCACCGCGGCCGTGGCCGCGGCGGCGGCCCTGACACCCGACGCGGTGACGACCGTCGTCCTGGGCTGCACCCATTACGAACTGGTCGCCGAACGCATCCGCGCCGCCGTGCAGCGCCCCGGCGCCCCGCGCCTCGTCCTGCACGGCTCCGCCGGCGCGGTCGCCGCCCAGGCGCTGCGCCGGATCGGCGCCCGCCCCGACCCCGGGGCGCCGGCCGAGGGCACCCTCACCGTGCTGCTGAGCGGACGTGAGGGCACGCTGCCCGCGCCCGCGCTGGCCTACGACGAGGGCCGGCTCCTGCGAGCGGTGACACCGGCCCGCTGACCGGCGGCGACGCCCGGTCGGCCCAGTCACCCTGCGCGACGAGGTACCCGCGCAGCGAAACATGAGTAACCTCTTATCCATGAGGCATCGCCACGGCGAGACCACCCCCCAGCCGGACGTCTGGACCGGACGTGCCACCAACCGGGTCCAGTGGTTGCTGGCGCTCATCGGCGCGGCCAGCGTGGCACTCGGTATCGCGCTGGCCGTCGACTCGGCCTGGGAGTCGGGCGTCGCCCCGCTGGCCATGGCGGTCGTCGGCTGCATCGCGGCGGGACTCCTGGTCCTCTTCGGCACACTGGCGTTCGTGCACGTCGCCCTGAGAGTCGACGAGGAGTGCCTCGAAGTGCGCTGCGGCCACATCGGCCTGCCCCGTCGCCGCATCCCCCTCTCGCACGTCGTCGGCGCCGAGTTCGCCCCGCACGTCACCCCACGCCACTGGGGCGGCTGGGGCTACCGATGGCGGCCCGAGAAGGGCACCGCCGTCGTCGTACGAAGGGGCGAGGGCGTGATCCTGCGGCTGTGGGACGGCCACACCTTCACGATCACCGTGGACGACGCGGAAGCGGCCGTCCAGGTCATCAAGGAACGGCTGCGGCCCAAGGCACCGGGACCGGCGCACTGAGCGCACCCGCGCCCCGGTGCCGAGCCGCCGTGAGGGCCCGGAGCCGCTCCACGACCGCCTTTCGCACCGGCCCGCCCCACCCGCCCCCGGCACGACGCAACGGCTGGTCGGCGGAGCGCGGACCGCTCCGCACCCGTTGTGCCGAAACGATGCGGCACCGGTCGCCCAGGGCCTCGCGGCGACCGCGGACCGAGCTGTCGGCGGCACGGTCACCCGCCGTACACTCCGGGGGGTGACAGCCACCGCAACCTCCGTCGGCGAGTCGGACCGGACACAGCCGCGGACCACGCCCGCCTCGCGCGTCGCCGCGCGGCTCCCGCGCCTCCTCCCGGCCGCCGCCGCCGCGCTCTCCGGAGTGCTGCTCTACGTCAGCTTCCCGCCGCGCACCCTGTGGTGGCTGGCCCTGCCCGCCTTCGCCGTCCTCGGCGGGGTGCTGCGCGGCCGCGGCTGGAAGGCGGGCCTCGGCCTCGGTTACCTCTTCGGCCTCGGCTTCCTGCTGCCGCTGCTGGTGTGGACCGGCGTGGAGGTCGGCCCCGGCCCCTGGCTCGCCCTGGCCGTCATCGAGGCGGTCTTCGTGGCGCTGGTCGGCGCGGGCGTCGCAGCGGTGTCGAAGCTGCCGGCCTGGCCCGTGTGGGCGGCGGCGCTGTGGACCGCGGGAGAAGCCGCACGTGCGCGCGTGCCGTTCGAGGGCTTCCCCTGGGGCAAGATCGCGTTCGGTCAGGCGGACGGCGTCTTCCTGCCGCTCGCCGCGGCCGGCGGCACACCGGTACTCGGCTTCGCCGTCGTCCTGTGCGGCTTCGGCCTCGGCGAAGCCGTCCGCCTGGCCGTCCGGGCGCGCCGCACCCGAGAGGTACGGCGTGGCGCTGCGGCGGTCGCCCTCCTCAGCGTGGCCGTACCCGTCGTGGGCGCCGTGGCCGCCCGGCCGCTGGTCAGCGACAAGGCGGAGGACGGCACCGCGACCGTCGCCGTGATCCAGGGCAACGTGCCGCGCGCGGGTCTCGACTTCAACGCCCAGCGGCGTGCCGTACTCGACTACCACGCGCGTGAGACGCGGCGCCTGGCCGCCGAGATCAAGGCAGGCAAGGCCGACCGGCCCGACTTCGTGCTCTGGCCGGAGAACTCCTCGGACATCGACCCGTTCGCCAATCCCGACGCCCGCGCGGTCATCGACCGGGCCGCCAAGGCGATCGGCGCGCCCGTCTCGGTCGGCGCCGTCGTGGAACGCGACGGCAAACTGCTCAACGAACAGATCCTGTGGGACCCCGACAAGGGCCCGGTCGACACCTACGACAAGCGGCAGATCCAGCCCTTCGGCGAGTACCTCCCGCTGCGCTCGCTCATCGGGGCGATCAACGACGACTGGACCTCCATGGTCAGCCAGGACTTCAGCCGGGGCACCGAACCGGGCGTGTTCACCATGGCCGGCACCAAGGTCGGGCTCGTCACCTGCTACGAGGCCGCCTTCGACTGGGCGGTGCGCTCCGAGGTAGCCGACGGCGCCCAGATGATCTCCGTGCCCAGCAACAACGCCACCTTCGACCGCAGCGAGATGACCTACCAGCAGCTCGCCATGTCCCGCGTCCGCGCGGTCGAGCACAGCCGGACCGTCACCGTGCCGGTGACCAGTGGGGTCAGCGCGATCATCATGCCGGACGGGAGGGTCACCCAGAAGACCGGCATGTTCGTGGCGGACTCCCTGGTCCAGGAGGTGCCCCTGCGCTCCTTCGAGACGCCCGCCACCCGGCTGGGCGTGCTGCCCGAGATCGCTCTGGTGCTGGCCGCGGCCGGCGGGCTCGGCTGGGCCATCGGCGCCGGTGTGCGCGGGCGACGCGCCCGCGACGTGTAGCCGTACGCCCGCCGCACGCCCCGCGACCTCGCCGGGAGCGGCCCGAGAGGCCCGTTAGGGTCGTGCGCATGGCTACTCCCGACTTCATCCGCGACCTGCGCGCCTCGGCCGGACACCAGCTGCTCTGGCTCCCCGGAGTCACCGCCGTCGTCTTCGACGACGAGGGCCGGGTGCTGCTGAACCGACGGTCCGACAACCGTCGCTGGTCCCTGATCGGCGGCATCCCGGAACCGGGGGAGCAGCCCGCCGCCTGCGCCGTGCGCGAGGTCGAGGAGGAGACGGCCGTACGGTGTGCCGTCGAGCGGGTGGTCCTCGTCCAGGCACTGGACCCGGTCACGTACGACAACGGTGACGTCTGCCAGTACATGGACATCACCTTCCGCTGCCGTGCCGTCGGCGGCGAGGCCCGGGTCAACGACGACGAGTCGCTGGACGTGGGCTGGTTCGCCGTGGACGCCCTGCCGGACCTCAGGGACTTCGGGCAGGCCCGGGTCAAGCAGGCACTGGCCGACGCCCCCACATGGTTCGACCCCACTGGTTGCGTCTGAAGTATGGGGCGTGCCCACATGGGGGGTGGGGCGGAGCCTGCCTAGGGTCGGGACATGACCTCGCCCAGCGTCCTTCCGGCCCCCCACGCCTCCTCGCTCGACCTCGCCGGCCGTACCGCCCTCGTCACCGGCGCCGCCGGCGGCATCGGCCGTGCCTGTGCGCGGCGGCCGGCCGCCGCGGGAGCCAAGGTCCGAGCGATCGACCGGGACGCCGCCGGGCTGGATGCCCTCGCCGGGAGCTGCGGGGGCCTCGCGGGCAGCGTCGAACCCCACGTCCTGGACCTGACAGACCTGGACGCCGCGGAACTCGCCGCCGCCGGCACCGACGTCCTCGTCAACAACGCCGGACTGCAACTGGTGCGGCCGATCGAGGAGTTCCCCCCGGACGTCTTCCACACCGTGCTCACGGTGATGCTGGAGGCCCCCTTCCGGCTCATCCGCGGCGCCCTGCCCCACATGTACGGGCAGGGCTGGGGACGCATCGTCAACATCTCCTCCGTCCACGGCCTGCGCGCCTCGGCCTACAAGGCGGCCTACGTCTCCGCCAAGCACGGGCTGGAGGGACTGTCCAAGACCGCCGCCCTCGAAGGCGCTCCCCACGGCGTCACCTCCAACCGCGTCAACCCCGCCTACGTGCGCACCCCGCTCGTCGAGAGGCAGATCACCGACCAGGCCCGGGCACACGGCATCCCCGAGGAGCGGGTGCTGACCGACGTACTGCTGCGGGACAGCGCCGTGCGGCGGCTCATCGAACCGGAGGAGGTCGCCGAGGCCGTGGCCTACCTGTGCGGCCCGCAGGCGTCCTTCGTCACCGGCACCTCACTGGTCCTGGACGGCGGCTGGACCGCGCACTGAGCAGGGAAGGGCGGGACCGGCCCGCTCACCGAGCCGGGGCGGCGCCCCCGGCGGCCGGGGTTTTCCACAGGGCTGCCGGGACGACCGTGCGAGGGGGAATCCTGTGACCATGTCCCGCGACCACGTGCAGTCCGCCGAGCGCTCCGCCCACGATGCCGGAGCGTCGGCCGGCGACTCCGGCGACGCAGGCGATGCGGTGGCCCCGGCGCCCGCCGCCGTCGAGGCGCCGTTCCTCGAGCTGCTGGCCCGGGGCGCGTCCGCCGACGCCTACGAACGGCCGGTGCTGCTCGCCCGCGCCGAGGGAGGACCGGCCGTGCGGATCACCGCGCTCGAACAGGCGAAGCGCCTCGCCCTGCGCGTGCGCTCCGAACTCGAGGGCCGGCGCAGGCGTGAGGCCGAGCTGTCCGCCCTGTTCGAGACGGCTCACGACCTCGCCGGACTGCGCGACCCGGACGCCGTCCTGCGCGCGATCGTGCAGCGGGCCCGCTCGCTGCTCGGCACCGACGTGGCCTACCTCAGCCGCAACGACCCGGCCCGCGGCGACACCTACATGCGCGTCACCGAGGGGTCGGTCGCGGCCCGCTTCCAGCAACTGCGGCTCGGCATGGGGAGGGACTCGGCGGCCTCGTCGCCCAGACCGCCCGCCCCTACGTCACCGACGACTACTTCGCGGACGCCCGCTTCCAGCACACCCACACCATCGACGCCGGCGTACGGGACGACGGCCTGGTCGCCATCCTCGGCGTGCCCCTCATGCTCGGCCACCACGTCATCGGCGTGCTCTTCGCCGCGGACCGGCGCGCCCGCGTCTTCGAACGCGAACAGATCGCTCTGCTCGGCTCCTTCGCCGCCCTCGCGGCAGCCGCCATCGACACCGCGAACCTGCTCGCCGAGACTCGCTCGGCCCTGGCGGGCCTGGAGCGGGCCAACGAGATCATCCGGGACCGCGGCGGCGTCATCGAGCGTGCCTCCGACGTCCACGACCGGCTCGCCGAACTCGTCCTGCGCGGCGGCGGCGTCCACGACGTGGCCGCCGCCGTCTCCCAGGTCCTGGCCGGCACCGTGGAGTTCACCGAAGCCGCTTCGGCACCGGCGCGCCCCCTGGAGGCGTCCCACGCCGACGGCCACGCGGTGCGGCACGATGACGACTGGATCGCCGCCGTCGCCGCCGGCGACGAGCTGCTCGGCGCCCTCGTCCTGCGCGGCCACCCCGGACTCGACCCCGTCGACCAGCTCACCCTGGAACGCGCCGCGATGGTCACCTCCCTCCTCCTGCTCGCCCGGCGCTCCGCCGCCGAGGCCGAACAGCGTGTCCGCGGCGAGCTGCTGGACGACCTGCTCGACGCCCGCGCCCGCGACCCGCGCCTGCTGGGCGACCGCGCCCGACGGCTGCGCGCCGACCTGGACGCCACCCACGTCGTACTCGCCGCCCGCCTCGACGCCACCGCACCCGACGCCGACGAGGAGGCGGACGCGCGCCGACGCCTGTGGGCCGCGGCCTCCCACCTCGCCGCCACCCGGCACGGCCTGGCCGCCACCCGGGACGGCGGCACCGTACTCCTGCTGCCCCTGACTGACGGGGACGGTGCCACGGACCTGGCCCGCCGTACCGCCCTCCAGCTGGGCAAGGCCGTCCACGAGACCGTCACCGTCGGCGCCTCCGCCCCCGTGGAGAACCTCGCCACGCACCCCGACTCCGTGGCCACCGCGTACACCGAGGCCGGACGCTGCCTCGACGCGCTGCGCCTGCTGGGCCGCTCCGGAGACGGCGCCGCCGCCGAGGACTTCGGCTTCCTGGGCCTGCTGCTGGCCGGGGACCAGAACGTGTCCGGCTTCGTCGAGCGCACCATCGGCCAGGTCGTGGCCTACGACGAGCGGCGCGGCACCGAGCTCCTGCGCACCCTCGACGCGTACTACGCCTGTGGCATGAGCCCCGCCCGCACCAAGGACGCCCTGCACGTCCACGTGAACACGGTCGCCCAGCGCCTGGCACGCGTCGGCCGCCTCCTCGGTGACGACTGGCAGAGCCCCGACCGCGCACTGGAGACACAACTGGCGCTCAGACTCCACCGCCTGTCGGCCCCGGCACCGCACTGACCCCCGCACGCACGGGCGTACGGAGGCCAGAGACAGGACAGGGCACAGGGCGCGTGCCCCCGGCGCCCCGGAGGCGCTCCCCTCCGCCTCCTTCTTGTCCCCGTCTCCGTCCGCGCCTTCGGAAGACGGCATGACCTCGTTGAGGTACCGCCGGCGGGTCTCCTTCGCCACGCCCACGGCGATCAGCGTCAGGACGACCGCGGCGATGACGTAGAGGGAGACCGGGGTGGAGCTGTCGTACTTGTCCAGCAGTGCGGTGGCGATCAGCGGCGCGGGGGCGCCGGCCGCGACGGAGGCGAACTGCGCGCCGTGCATCACCAGGCCCACGGTCACCGCGAGGAGCAGACTGCCGAAGTCACCGGTGTCGATGAGCGTGAAGAACGGGAACATCCACAGCCCGACACCGGCCGCGCCCAGCAGATACACCGGACGCCGCCCGATCCGGTCCGCCAGCGCACCCCAGGCCGGGATGACCGCGAAGTGCACGGCCGAGGCGATCAGTACCGTGTTGAGCGCGCTCTGCTTGGAGACGTCGGCGGCGGTGGTGGCGTAGACGAGGATGAAGGCCGTGATGACGTAATGGCTGATGTTCTCCGCCATCCGCGCGCCCATCGCGATCAGCACGTCACGCCAGTGGTGCCGCAGCACGGCGACGATCGGCAGCGGCTCGGCCTTTGCCTCGCGCGTGGCGGCCTGTGCCAACGCCTGCTTGAAGACCGGCGATTCGTCGACAGACAGACGAATCCACAAACCGACCATGACCAGTACCCCGGAGAGCAGGAACGGTATCCGTCGGCCCCAGCTGTTGAACGCGGAGTCCGACAGCACCGCTGTCAGCAGCGACAGCACCCCGGTCGCCAGCAACTGGGCGTGGCCGACGCGGAGACGGTCGACGAGGTCTTCCGTAGTTGTTTCGGCCACCCGATGGGGCCACTGGAGACCGCGGATCTCATCGGTGTCGACACCATCCTGTACAGCATCGAGGTGCTCCAGGAGCACTTCGGGGACAGCAAGTACCGTCCCTGCCCGCTGCTCAAGCACATGACCGACGCCGGACTGCACGGCCGCAAGTCGGGTGAGGGCTTCTACGCCTACGGCCCGTCGGCCACCTCGCAAACCGGTCCGTCCGCCGAAGGCAGCGGGGCTGTCCGCTCCGTTCCCGTCAACTGAGGAGTGTCCGACCATGTCCGACGACGTTCGCACGCCCATACGTGAGTTCATCTCCGCCAAGTTCCCCGGGATCTCCCTCGCCGACGACGAGGACATCTTCGCCCTGGGCTTCGTCAACTCGCTCTTCGCGATGGAACTCGTCATGTTCGTGGAGAAGACGTTCGGCGTCCGGGTACCCAACGAGCAGTTGCGGCTGGACAGCTTCCGCACCCTCAACGCCATGGCCGACCTGGTGGGCGGGATGACCGACAGCGTCCGCCTGTCGGCCGGATGACCAGGAGTACACGATGACCGTTTCCTTGACCGAGGCCTGTGGCAGCACCGCGGGGGCACCGGAGGACGTGATCGAATCCGTCCGTGACTTCGTGACATCCGACATCGTTCCGTACGCCGAGGAGTGGGACCGGGACGAACGGCTGCCGTCGAAGCTGCTGACCAGGGTGGGAGAGCAGGGGCTGTGGGCCCCCTTCCTCCCCGTCGACGCGGGTGGGTCAGGCATGACGTGGACCACGCTGGGACGTGTCCACGAGGAGATCGGTCGGGGCTGCTCGTCCGTCCGCAGCTTCCTGACCGTGCACACTATGGTGGCCTGGACGGTCCACCGCTGGGGTACCGACGGACAACGGCAGCGTTGGCTGCCCCGCCTGGCCGCCGGTGACCTGCTTGGGGCCTTCTGCCTGACCGAGCCGGACAGCGGCAGTGATGCCTCGGCTTCGGGCACGCTCGCCGAGCCTGCCGGGACCGGCTGGGTCATCAACGGTGAGAAGAAGTGGATGACCGCCGGCCAGGTCGCCGGTCTGCTCCTTGTTTTCTGCCGGACCGAACAGGGGATGAGTGCCTTCCTTGTGCCGGCCGATGCCCCCGGGGTGGAGATCACTCCCCTCACCGGGGTCATGGGCACCAGGGCCAGCATGCTCGCCGGCATTGTGCTGCGTGACGTCCGGGTCGGTCCGGACGCGATGATCGGTCCGCCGGGTTGGGCGGCAGGGACCGTGATGACCGGAGCGTTGGACCTGGGCCGCTACAGCGTGGCTTGTGGATCCGTCGGGATCGTCCAGGCGTGCTTGGACGCCTGCGTCGACTACACCACCCGGCGTTCGGTTCGTGACGGCCGGCTGTCCGAACTCCAGTTGATCCGCCGGAAGGTGACGGACATGGTGGTCAGCAGTCGGGCTGCCCGGCTGCTGTGCGCCGAGGCGGGCCGGCTGAAAGACGCGGACGACCCTGCGACGATCATGGCGACCTGGGTGGCGAAGTACCAGGCCTCCACAGCAGCTACGGCCGCCGCGAGCGACGCGGTGCAGATTCATGGCGCGAACGGCTTCAGCGCCGAGTACCCGGTCGCGAGGATGTACCGGGACTCCAAGGTAGCCGAGATCATCGAGGGCAGCACCGAACTCCAGCAGCTCACCATCGCGACAGAAGCGTACCGGCAGGAGGCAGTATGAACCCCGGTGAGACCACCGGAAGTATGGTTGACAGCAAGCCCCGCCAGGGCCGGATCAAGTGCGTCGTGTGGGATCTCGACAACACTCTGTGGGACGGAGTCCTGCTGGAGGAGGGCCGGGTGGCCGTCCGGCCGGAGGTCGTGTCCGAGATCAAGAGGCTCAACGACCTCGGCGTCCTGCACTCCGTCGCCAGCCGCAACGATCACGCCGCCGCCATGGAGCGCCTTGAAGCCGAGGGGCTCGCGGAGTACTTCCTCTATCCCCAGATCAATTGGAATCCCAAGTCGAGTTCGATCGAGGCGATCGCCAAGGCCATCAACATCGGGTTGGACGCCGTCGCCTTCGTCGACGACCAGCCGTTCGAACGCGCCGAGGTGGAGCACATGCTGCCCTCGGTCCTCACGGTGGATGTCGCCGAGCTCGAACAGGCGCTACAAGCACCGGAGTTTCAGCCGAAGTTCATCACCGACGAGTCCCGGATACGCCGGGACATGTACCGCAGCGCGGCCCTGAGAGACCAGCTGGAGCAGGAGTACACCGGGACCAACGAGGAGTTCCTCGCCACACTCGGCATGCACTTCACCATCTCCCCCGCCGAACGGGAGGACCTGCAACGGGCCGAGGAACTGACCGTCCGGACCAATCAGCTCAACTCCACCGGACGGACCTACTCGTACGAGGAACTGGACGGGCTGCGGCAGTCGCCGGACCATGTGCTGCTGGTCGCGGGCCTGACGGACCGATACGGGACTTACGGCAAGATCGGGCTCGCCTTGGTCGAGCGCGGCCGGCCCGCATGGCACCTGCGTATGCTCCTGATGTCCTGCCGAGTACTGGCGCGGGGCGTCGGAACGGTGCTGCTCAACCACGTGATGTCACTGGCCCGGGACGACGGCGCCGTACTCCGAGCGGATTTCGTGGAGACCGGGCGTAACCGGGTCATGTACGTGACCTATGCCTTCGCTGGTTTCCGGGAGGCTGAACGCGACGGCAACCGGTTGGTTCTCGAGTCCGATCTGCGACAGATCCAGTCACCGCCGGAGTACCTGACGGTCGAGACCCGATGAGCGAAGACGTCAAACAAGCCATGCCGGGAGTGACTGCTGACGGGAGCCTTGCCGGGCTGTGCCTGCCGTTCGGTGAGCCACCACCTGCCGCTCCCCGGTTGTTCTGTTTTCCCAGTGCCGGTGCGAGCGCGGCAGCGTTCGCACCCTGGCGCTCCCTCGTCGGAGAGGGCGTCAGAGTCTGTCCCGTGCAGCCGCCGGGCAGGGCCGAAAGGTTCCGGGAGGCGCCGTACGACCGTTGCGACCAGCTTGTGGGACACCTGGCGGCGGCGCTGAGCGAACAGTTCACCGGGACATACGCGCTCTATGGGCACAGCATGGGTGCGCTGGTCGCCTTCGAATTGGCGCGGGAGATCCGCCGGATGGACGCCGGGCCTCCCGTCCACCTTTTCGTCTCCGGCCGGGCGGCACCTCAACTGCCGGACACCCGGCGTCCCCTGCGTGATCTGCCGGCCGACGAGCTGATCGGCGAAGTAGCCGGTATGGGGGGTACGCCGGAAGCAGTACTGCGAGAGAAGGACCTCATGGCCTTGCTTTTGCCGTTGCTGCGCGCGGACCTGGGGGTCAACGAGACGTACCAGTACCGGCCAGAGCCGCTCCTGGACGTCCCCCTGACGGTCTTCGGCGGCCAAGAGGACCCCCGGGCCGATCGGACCGAGCTGCTGGCCTGGGAGAGTCTCACGCGAGCGCGTTTTCGGTCGCACATGTTCCCTGGAGGGCACTTCTTCATAAACGACCGGCCCCAGGAACTGCTTGAGACGATGGTGATGCCCTTGCGTGGCTGAAAAGATCAGCTTCTTCGGTGATTTCGAGTCGCATTCCGTTGGCATCCCGCTCCGGATTCCTCTGGCTGGTGTCTGAAAATTCGGATATGGGTCGGGGGGTAACCCCACCGACACTCGGGGGCGGGTGCCATGGATGGTGGGCCTCATCTCGCCCTACGGTGAGAAAAAGGTCTGTTCCCCCCACGCTGCGGAGGTGTCCTATGACTCCTGCCTCGTACATGATCCGTACCGTGCTCGCGTTTTTTGCCACAGGGCGCCCTTAATGGCCGGCCAGGCACGTACCTTGGCTGCGCCCGGAACTCAGGAGGAGATGCATTGGCGTGAGACACGGCGCGGTCGACTGGGCTGGTACGGCTACGACTGCGCGACTTCGGTCTTCGCCACCTCGGTCACTTCGATCTTCTTCGGGCCGTACATCACCGATGTCAGTGAAAACGCGGCCGACGTCGACGGGTATGTCCACCCTCTGGGCATCCCGGTGCTGGCTGGTTCTTTCTACCCGTACGTCGCCGCTCTGTCCGTCCTGCTCCAGGCGTTCCTGCTGCCCGCTGCTGCGGCACTCTCCGAACGGCACGACCGGGGCCGGCTGCTCGCGGTGTTCGCGGCCGGCGGTTCGTGCGCGGGCATCGGTATGGTCGCCATCGGTCCCACGGATTACCTCCTCGGAGGCGTGCTGTACGTGGTGTCCATCATGGCCTTGGGTGCCTCCATCATGATCGCGAACACGTACATCCCGATTCTCGCCTCGCCCAGGCGGCAGGATCGCATGTCCACCGAGGGATCGGCGGCCGGATTCCTGGCATGCGGTCTTGTGCTGGTGTTCGATCTCGCGCTGTACGCCAATCACGAAACGGTTGGACTGACGGAAAGTCAGGCCGTACGGCTCATTCTGCTTATCACCGGAGTGTGGTGGCTGGTTTTCGCCATCGTGGCGATATGGATGATGCGCGGCTACGGAACTCCTCCGGCTGTCGAGGCCCAGTCGGTGACGAGTGGCGTGTACCGCACACTCTTCATGGCCGTGCGCCGATTGTGGAAACTGCCCGGGGCTCGCTGGTTCCTGATCGCCTTTCTGCTCTACAACAATGGCATGCAGGCCGTGACCTCACTCGTGGGAACGTACGCGGTGGAGGAGATCGGCATTTCGCAGGACAGCCTGGTCATCGCCATCCTCGCGGTCCAGTTCGTCGCGTTCGCGGGTGCGCTCATCGCCGGGCGCCTGGCGGAGCGGTACGGGGGCCGCAGGGTGCTCCAAGGGCTGCTGGTCGCCTGGATGCTCACGGTGGTCACCGGGGCGCTCGTCCCCGACGAGGCCTTCTTCGCCTTCCTGTCGCTGTGTGTCGGCGCCGGCTTGGTGGTGGGTGGCACCTACGCGCTGTCGCGGTCGGTGTTCATCAGGCTCGTACCGGAGGACCAGACGACCGAGTTCATCGGCATCTTCGAGATGGTCAACAGGTGCCTGGCCTTCCTCGGTACATCGGCCTTCGGGATCGTCCTGCAGGTGTCGGGGAGTTACCGCCTGGCGTGGCTCTCCATCCTGGCGTTCTTTGCCATAGGCGGCGTGACACTCGTGCTCGGTGTAAGGAGCCGGGGTGCCAGCGGTTCACTGAAGGAGAGGAAGACGGCCCATGGCTGACGGCGAGCACCACACTCCTCGCTACCGAGTCCTGCTCACCGAGGCGTCCAGCGCGTCGGCCCGCGAGATACTGACGGTGCTCGGGCGCCAGGGACACGAGATCGGTGTCATGGACAGCGGCGGACTCGGCCTCACCGCACGGTCCCGGTGGGTGGCGCGCCGCCACCGCGGCCCGCGCTTCTCCGCCGGACCGGAACGTTACCTGGTCGCCCTGCGGCGAGTTCTGGCGGAATACGAGTACGACGTCGTGCTACCCACCCACGAGCAGTTGGTGGCGCTCTCGCGACACCGTGAGGAGTTCGGCGCGATGGGAGTCGGACTGGCCGTTCCGGCGTTCGACGCGGTGCGTCAGGTTCAGGACAAGGCCGAGACTGTCAGGCTCTTCGGCACACTCGGACTGCCCCAGCCGGATACCGCGCTGGTGACGGACGCGAAGGAACTGCTTGCACAGGTGCACCTGCTGCCCGCGTACGTCAAGCTGCCGGTGGCGACCTCGAGTCGCGGGGTTTGGCGCGCGACTGACCCCGCAGGGCTGGCCGGGGCCGCAGCCCGGCCCGAGGTGAGGGAGACCTTCGACCGCGGCGGCGTGATTCTGGTTCAGAAGGCCCTGCGAGGACCGCTCGTCATGGCCCAGTCGCTGTTCGACCGGGGCACCCTGGTCGGCGCGCATGTGTCACTGCGTAGCCGAGAGGGGGCGCAGGGCAGCGCCGCCGCGAAGGAGTCATTGACGCTGCCCGACGTGACTCGGCACCTCACCGAGCTGGGCGACGCGCTGGATTGGCACGGACCGCTGTCCATGGACGGAATTCTGGACGAGTCGCGGGGCACGGTCCGCTACATCGACGTCAACCCGCGGCTCGTGGAACCCGTCAACGCCCAACTCGCCGGCGTCGACCTGGTGCCGCGCTGGCTCGCTCTGTCGAGAGGCGAAGCCGTGGGGCCTCCGCCGCCCGCACGCGCGGGCATCCGTACCCACATGCTGCTCATGGCCGTGCTGCGGCACGCGGAGGTGGGCCGAGGGCGGCTGGACATCTTGCAGGAACTCGCCCGGGCCGCGACCGGAAGAGGGTGGTACGAGGGAAGCGCGGAGGAACTGCTGCCCCTTCGCCACGATCCGGCCGGAGCCCTGCTCCTGGGAGCGATCAGTGCCTGCCTGCTGGTCTCCCCGCCCCTGTGGCGGCGTCTGGCCGGCTCGGGAGCACCCGCTCACGCGCTGAGCGCGGAAGGCTGGCGCGAACTGACCGAGTCCCGGACATCGTAAGACGGTCTCTGGGCTGCCGCCTTGTCCCTGGCCGCGCAGGGGGACCACCGAACCGCACTGGACGGAGGAAGCCATGACGAACGCGCAGCTCACGGAAATGCGTCACGCCCTCAACACCTTGCGCATCTGCTTGAACTCGCTACGGACCAACGACGGAACGACACCACACCTGCTCAGGCTGGTGAACGACATCGACCGGCTGCAGGTGGACCTGGACGACATGGCCGGGCCCGGCCGTCCGGAACCTGATCCTACGCGGTTCGCAAGCGACGACGTCGTGTACATCGCGGACGGTCACGTGATCTGGCACGAAGCGGACGACGAGGGCATCGGCGGACACCGCCGGTGACCGGGTCGGTTGCGCAAACCAGACTCCCTGTGTCCCGACCGGCCGGAAGCGTCGTCCGAGCTCCGCAGCCGCACGGGTGAGGAGAATGTCAGACATGCAGGAGGAGGAGATGATGATGAACGACGACGGCACTCCTGCTACGGGTCGAGGTCTATGAGGTCCCGGGCTTCGGCAGCAACTACACCGACGTTTTCGGCCAGCAGGGCTGGGGATGATGTGCATGACCGCCGGGTTCCTCGTTATCCCTGACCCGCCGCGAGGTTGCGGAGCAGTGAGACGACCGTGGCCGGTTCCAGCATGCCGACGGCCTCAGAGCCTTGTCCACGACGGGTCCGCAGCCGCACCGGCGGTCGGACCGGGTTCGTCGCCCCCGGCTCAGCGCGAAAGCCCTCCGACGACCTCAACGGGATACTCTCAAGACGCCCACATGTCAGTACTCCAGCCGGGCTGCCGTGTGTGTCCTGTTCAGCGGCCTGGCGGTGGGGAGCGGAACGGGGGCTGGGCTTGTACGGGACGGTCTTGGGCCGACCGTCCCGCGAACGGCCGCCCGCGCCGCATGTAATGAGTTCAACGGAGCGTAGTCAGCAGGGGAGTCAGCACCGCACCGTCAAACCACCCTGAACTGCTCGTCCCGGACGGCACTCATTTCGACCATCACCGAGCCCCTGCGACGCCTTTCCACGAACCGGCGTGGTGGCCGCACGCATAGCAGACCCTCGAACTATGTTGCCCCGCCACATGTGCGCCTGACCTGTGGATTCCTACGGTGTGGCGACACACAAACGTCCCCGCCACACCCCAGGAAGTGGTGCCGATGTCGTCGCCCGCAACCGCTCCACCAGCCGCGAACAACCTCAAGCGCATCGTCGCCGCGTCCTTCGGCACCACCATCGAGTGGTGCGACGTCTCATCCGATCGGAGCCAGGACCTGCGGCTCTGCACCGGTGTGTCACCGAGCAGGAGACCTCGACCGGCCGGGAATCGTGCGACGCGCAGTGGCACCCGCTCGTCGAGTCCGCCGCCGGCAGGGGCGTCCGCTGGGGCGAGGTCACGCCGTACGGAAGTACGACTTCGTGTCGCCCCTCTCCGAGGTCCACGTCAAGCCGCCGTTGAAACGCGATCCCAGACGCCGAGGAGTCGCCGGGCCACCCCCTCGCCCCGTGGCGGTCCGGCCACCGAGGCGGCGCCTACTGACGAGGCGATGCCGTTGCAGCGCCGGTGACCACAGGGCCGGTGCTTGGACGCCGGTCACCGTGCCGCACGCCTCCGCTGCAGCAACCAGGTACCCCCTGTCACTGCCCCCGTCACTGATAAGCCTATTATCAGCGACTTCCTGAGCTCCTCCACCTTGCTGCCGTCGTCCGCAACAACCACCGACAGCGACGCGATGACGGCCGTGATCACCAGCCCGATGGCCAGGTTCTTCCTCACCAGCGATTTCAGCAACTGCTTCTCCTTCTCGATGGGTGTGGCGCCGCATCGTCCTCGATGCGTCGCCACACCGGGTTGTCATCCGTGCGGGTCGGTCAATGGTCGGTCAGTACGGTCTCGCGCCGTGTCCGTTGCGGACGTTGCACGCCACCACCGAACGGGCGTGGAAATCCGACCCCACCCTCGTACGCGCGACATGCACCGGCGCCCCCTGTGAATGAGGCCCTGCCGACACCCATCCTCGGCAACCCGCGTCCATCTTCACGAGCGAGACGTCGGGCCTGCGGGCCGTCTAGCGCGTGGCGGACGGTGATCCGCCCATGGCGGACAGGGAAGGCGGCTCATAGTCGTACAGGTATCCCTGCGCCCGTTCGAAGAACGGGAGGAGTACGCGCATCTTCGCCGCGTTGACCTGTCGCTTCACGGCACCGGGCCGCTTGCTCTCACGGGCGTTGTGCCCGTGCTTGAGCAGCTTGTCAATGCGCGGGCGGCGTGCCGCGTCGTAGGCCTTGAGCGCCGCTGGGACGGTCGGGGCGCTGCTCAGCGCCGCCGCGAGTTCCAAAGCGTCCTCGGTGCACATCGAGGCGCCGTGTCCGACGCCGACAGGGTGGGCGGCATCGCCGACCAGGACCATGCGCCCACTGTGCCACGTCCGGACCGGATCGCAGACGTTCAGGTGGCCGGACGCGACTATCGATGTCGCGGCTCCAACGATGGCCCTCGGCATCGCCTCCGGAAACAGCTCGGCGACGCGCCGTAGCCATTGCGCGTCGTCGATGCCTCGTAGGTCGGGCTTGACCGGATCTCCGATCTGAGCCGTCCACCACTGGGTCTTTTCGTCGATGCTGGTGTATACGAAGGCGCCGTGGCGCGCGTAGGCGAGATTCCAGACGCCGGGCTCGAGACCCGTCATGGTGGCGATTCCGGCGACCCCGTAGAGCCCCGCGTACTCTGCGCGCGGCGCGGACGAGTCGATCAGCCCGCGCACGGTCGACCAGACGCCGTCGGCGCCCACGAGCAGCTCCGCGGTGTCGCGCCGGCCGGAGGCGAATTCGGCCACCACGCTGTCCGCTGACTCCGTTCCGCCCACCAGGCGTTCGCCGGTGACGATCCGCGCGCCCGCGTCGAGCGCCGCGCGCCGCAGGATTGCCACGAGCCGTCCGCGCTCGAGCGAGATGCTGCGCATCGAGTCGGCTTCACGCCGAAGGCGTGGCACGTCGCCCAAGAGGTGGCCGCCCTCCGTGTAGAACCGCATCCGTTCGATGGGGTGTCCGGCCGCTTGTACGTCGCCTAGGCAGCCCAGCTTCTCCAGCGCGCGCAGGCCGTTGACCGCCAGGCTGAAGTGGGCGCCGACGTCCTCGGGCGGAACATCGTACGCCTCGTAGACGGTCACGTCGTGACCGATCTGCTGCAGTGCAAGGGCGATGGCAGGCCCGGCTATCCCGCCACCGATCACGATCGTTCGCACAGCGCTCCCTGAATTTGGTTTCACTGAATACTGATTCAGCGTAAGTCTGTTCCGATAGGCTGGCATCTGTCAACAGCCGATGGAGGACGACATGCCGCAGGCGAGTACCGCCAGTCGAAAGGTCCGTGCGGCCCAGACTCGTGCCGCGCTGCTGGACGCGGCGCGGGGGCTGTTCAACGATCGCGGCTACCTCAATACGAAGATCACCGACATCACCGCAGCGGCCGGACGCTCGACCGGCTCGTTCTACGAACACTTCGCCGGCAAGGACGAGCTGCTCCAGGCGCTCCTCGCCGAGATGGAGGATGCGATCGACGAGCGCATGGTCGGCCTGGAGCACCCCCGCGACCACGACCTGACCGACCGCGACCAGCTGCGCGACCACCTCGGTGTCGCCTGGACGGTGATGCGGCAGAATCGCCCGGTCACGCTCGCACTGTTTCAGGCGATGGTGGCCGACGACCCGGGCACGGGCCGGGCCTGGCGCGACCTGCGCGAGCAGACAGACACCATTCGGGAGCATCTGGAGTACCTGGTCGAGCGCGGACACCAGCTGCCCGGCGACCCCGAGTTCATCGCGGGGGCGATAGGCGCGATGCTCGTCACCCTCAACTACGCTGTGCTGACGCCCCCCGGCGGCGAAGACGACCAGCGCGTCGTCGACACCCTTACGGACCTGCTGTTGCACGGGTTGGCCGGGCCGGCGTCACATTCGGCGGATGAAGCTTAAGACCGTGTCCCGTCGTCGGGTCTCACCGCAGTGCCGACGCCGTCAACGACGCCGGCCCGTCGGCCAAGACCGTCGAGTATGTCGAGCGCGGCGACAAGCTGCCGAGCGCCGACGCGCGCCCGAGCCTGGCCGATTTCGTCGCCCCGCTGCCGAGGCCAACCCGACCGCGCCAATGTCACGATGTCATCAGGGCAGCCTTCGGCCAGGTCTGGTGCTTCCTCGTTCCCCGGCCGGCACGAGAATTGCCGATGCCGGCGCGGTGCTGACTCGGAAGGGTCAACCCTGGAAAGGCCGCAGGTCGTAGCTCTGGTCGGATGAGTCGTCGTACCACTCGATGGTGGTGCCGATGAGGGACGCGGCGACGATGCGCTTGAAGTTGTCCGGGGCCGGTGGAGCGGTTGCGGGCGACGACATCGGCACCACTTCCTGGGGTGTGACGGGGACGTTCGCGTGTCGCCACACCGTAGGAACCCGCAGGTCAAGCGCACATGTGGCGGGGCAACATAGTTCGAGGGTCGGCTATGCGCGCGGCCACCATGCCGACTCGTGGAAAGGGCGGTTGAGGGATGGGACCGGCCGTTCTCAGCCCTCGAAACCGCGTCGGGACGCCTCGATGTGGCCGAGGTTTCGGTGGGTCCACTCGCACATCACGTCGACCGTCTTCCGCAGTCCCTGGCCCGGCTCGGTCAGGGTGTACTCGACCTTCGGCGGGACCGTGGGGTACACGGTCCGCTCGACCAGACCGTTGCGCTCCAGCATGCGCAGGTTCTGGGTGAGCATCTTGTGGCTGATCCCCTCGACCGCGCTCCGCACCTCGCTGAAGCGCAGGGTGCCCTCGCCCAGGGCCTCGATGATCAACAGCGCCCACTTGTTGGCGACGTCCGAGAAGATTTCCCGCGCCAGCGAATCCGCCCGCCTCAGGTCCGCCTGTTCCGCGGGAGAGCCCGTGAATTGCTTGGTCACCATAAGGTCCCTCAGTCACTTGAAAGTGCGTTCTTCCATGTCAGCAGCCACTCTTCTACGGTTTCCCAGTAACCACAAGAGAGCAAGCGCGGGCCGGCAGGCCTGTGCGACAAGGAGGCGTACGACGATGGCCATCACCCTGGTGAACCCCGCGGGACTGCCCGAGATCGACGTCTACCGCCAGGTGTCGGTCGCGACCGGTACGAAGCTGGTCTCGATCGCCGGCCAGGTCGCCTGGGATTCCGACGGCGACCTGGCCGCGCAGGTCGAGCAGTGCTACCTCAGCATCGGTACCGCGCTGGCCGGTGTCGGCGCCTCCTTCGACGACGTGACGAAGCTGACGCTGTACGTCGTCGACTGGACCCCGGACAAGATGCCCCTGCTCCTCGCCGGAATCGCCCGGGCGACCGAGAAGCTCGGGGTCACCGCAGCCCCGCCGGCCACCCTTCTGGGCGTCGCGGCGCTGGACATCCCCGCGCACCTTGTGGAGATCGAGGCCACCGCGGTCATGGACTGAGCGTCCCGGGCCCTGTGTCCTCGTCATGAGGAACGGCACGGGCACGGTCCCATCGGGTTGTGCTCTTCGCCCACCGGCCGGGCTTCGACTTCCAGGGCCCAGCGGTGGGTGAGGCGGGCTTTGGCGCGGCTCGCTCCGCGGGTCAGGGGCGGCGGGCGATTCAGGTGGTGCGGGTGGTGCGCGCGCACTCAGGTCGTCACGGCGCGCGATGCCGTGCGGCTGTGTCTCGTCCAGCAGCGCGTCCAAGGCGGACAGGTCGCCCGCGTCCAGGACGTCTGTGGCGTGGGAGCGCGGCTTGGCCAGAAAGCCCTGGGCGCAGGCGTTCAGCGACGGTCCTGCCTGAGTGCTGTCGAGACGAATATCGAAGGGGCGCCGCTCCTCGGGAGTGAACCCGGCGCCCCGGAGGTGGTCGGTCCATTCGTGGGGCGGCTGGGTGTTCGTGGCGGCGTGCAGGCGGGCATCGAGGCCGGGCCGGCCGGTACCGGTGTCCTCGGGCAGGAACCGGGGGAAGAAGTCCATCCCGGTGACGGCGATGGGCCCGCCCGGCCGCAGCTGCTCGAAGGCCCGGGCGAAGGCGGGCGGGGTCGGCCACGTGGTGCAGGAAGGCGGCGGCCCAGATCAGGTCGTACGGCCCGCCCTCACCGATCTCGGCCCAGGGCTCGTCGAAGTCCGCCTCCAGCGTGCTGATCCGGTCGGTGATGCCAGTCGCCGCGGCCTGCTTGTGCAGCCGGTGCAGCATCTGCGGAGAGATGTCCACCGCCTCGAACGTCGCCGGGTAACTGGCGGGCGAGGGCGAGGGTGAGGCTGCCGGTGTCGGGACCGCTGCCCAGATCGAGGATCGGGGCCGGTGCGGGGGCACCCCGCTCCTTGTGCACGGCCGCGGCCGCGACGCGCCTGCGGCCTGGGCTCGTCGGACCAACGCCGTGATGTCCTGCCGGAAGTCTGCGGGCCGGCTACGGGTCGCGGGCCGCGGCCGGGAGGGGCACGTCAAAGTACTCTGCCGGGGCACACCACATCCGCCACGTTTTCGGGCGCACCCGTGCGGTCCAGCGGTGCGGTCCGGGACTCAAGCGACTGTGTTCCGCCTCGGTGCCGTCCTTCAGGTTGCCCGCGACGTGCGGTTGTCGCCGTGGTCGCGCTCCGCGAGCCACGCCGGACCGTCCGGGGCGAGCCCGGCCGTCGGTCCCGGTGCCTGACCGGTCTGCCCGCCCCGTGGGGTGGACAGCAGCTCGCGGCCCCGCTCGGGCGTCAGCAGCGGCCCGAGTACGGGGTCGGCCACCCAGCCCAGCGGGGCCAGGTGGTCAGGTCCCAGTGGTTCCCACAGGGGCAGAGCGTCCCTCAGCGTCCGCCATGCCCCGTCGGTGTCCGCCCACCTTGCCTGCTCCCGCGCCCGCTCGACCGCCTCTCCGAACGGACCGGTCGCCGTGTACCGGTACGTGCCGCCGCGCACCTGGTCCAGCGTCGCGTAAGCCAGCGCCACCAGGTCGTCGTCGGCGCCCCGCAGGTGGAACCTCAGCGTGGAGTCGTCCCGGTACGAGTGCGCCGCGTGCTCGGCGACCAACGGTGGCAGCAGTTCGGGCGCGTACCGCGGGTCCGTCACCAGGCCGTCGAAGTAGACCATGAAGGTCTGGCCGAGCAGTCGGCGTATCTGGTCGCCCAGCCCGGCGGCCCGCGGTCTGCCGTACGCCTTGGCCTCGTCCAGCGCCTCCACGGCCCGTGCCCAGCCGCCCCGCAGCGCCTCCAGCCGGGCCTCCTCCACCAGGGTGTCCAGCCTTCGCGTCGTGTCGTTGACGAACGCCGGTACCCCGTCGCCGGCTCGCGCCCGCAGACTGTGGAACTGGCGGTGCATGTCCCGCAGGAACGCGAGGAAGCTCGCGTGCCGTTCGGGTGACTCGGCCCGCCAGCCGGCCCACGTGTACACGGCCCACTCGCCGTCCTCGTCCACGTCCTCGGGATCCAGGAGGACGTAGGTGGCGTCGGAGTCGACGTCGAGCTGCAGCCCCCGCCTCCAGAGGTCCGCCTCCCGCCACTCCTCGGGCTCGGCGTCCTCGTCCAGGTCCTCCTCGAACAGCTCCGCGAGTTCGGACTCGTTGGCGTGCCAGCGCGCGTCCGCGGTCCCCGCCAGCAGCGACACGAAGCCGCCCGCGTGCCGCCACCCGTCGCTGACCTTGAGGAACTCCCGGTACGACGGGGGCATCCGACGGCCGAGGCGCTCCTCCATGACGGCGATCCGCTCCTCGGAGGCGGGTGGGAACCCCAGCCACCGCGCCCGCCGGGCGGCCTCCTCGTCCTCGCCCCGGGTCTCGCCGTCCGGCAGGGAATCCGCCCACTCCCCGCTCCACCCGAGCAGGAAGGCCCGCCAGTCGAATGCCGTGATGTCCGTCATACGCCCGATGCTGCCACCCGCCACTGACAGAGCCCTGTGCCCGGCAGCCGGGCCGCCGGGCCGGACCCCGCCTGCGGAGCGGCGGTGCCGTGGGCCGACCGCCGGACTGCGACATGGAGGCGGATGGTTGCCCTGATGGCCCACGAGGTGAACGGGCCCCGCTCCGGAGCACCGGATCTCGAGGTCGGACAGCGCGCCCCCGGTCAGTGCCCAGCTGCTGCCTGGAGGTCGGAGCGTCCACATCCGTGTACTACGGGGTGTTGCCGTCACGTGGTCCGCCGGGGAGAGTCCTTGGCGGAGGGGAGGGAGCCTGCGATGTCCGTGGGCCGGACGGCCCGGGCGGGGCCGAGCCACGGACTCAGGAGACGCCGGTGAACGTCCAGGTCTGGATCGCGCCGGACGTCGCGGGACGATGGGTGAGCGATGCGCCGCCGGTGGTGGACGCCGCGGTGAGGAGCAGGCCGCTGGACCGGGCGGTGAGGGTGTAGCCGCCGTCCTCGGGTGTGGCGGTCCAGCGCTGGTTCGGGGCTCCGCCGCACGGCCACTGGATGACGGCGGCCCCCGGCTGGGTGGAGTTCTGGCTGATGTCCGCGCAGAGTCCGGAGTTCACGTTCCTCAGCGCGTAGGTGCCGTCCGGGTGGGCGGTGACCGCCCACGTCTGGTCCTTTTCCTTCGGAGTGCTTCCGAAGGAGGAGGGAGCCTTCCGTCGACCATCCCGCTACTTTGTGATTCTTTTACCTTCCGGGCGGTTCCGGCTCGACGAGGAACCGCATGGAGGCGGACCCGTAGTAGTAGCGCGTCGTGCCGATCGCCGTCCCGTGCCCCTGGCCCCGGTCCGCCCGATACCGCGGTCGGTCATGTTCGTGCTCTCCGGATCCGTACGACAGTCAGCGCGCAGTCTCGCAGAGTGTCCGGCACCCGCCGCTCAGGAGGTGATCGGGCCGGGACGCTCAAGGTGATCTGCGCACTGTGCGTGGATTCGGACCCGATGACGGCTCGGAAGCCGCACCGGCGCCGGGCGCGGTGGCGCGGTCCCGGTTCAGTCGCCCTCCACGGTGCGGCCGGCGGGCAGGAGCTCGCGGATGTCCGCGGGCAGTGCCCCGGACACCTTCTCCGTCAGCTCCGGAGTGAGGGCGGCGTCGAGCACCTCCAGCACGGCGGCGGCCTCGCGCAGGGCCTGGTCCTCGTCCGTCGCCGCGCGGCCCGCGATCCGGCCGGCGAACACGGTGAGGTCGAATCGCTCGGCCGACGTGTCCGAGTGCCCCTCGGCGGTGGAACCCGTCACCTGTCGCATGGTGGTGGCCAACGTGGCAGGCAGTTGGGCGGCCGTGTGATCCGCGAGCCCCGACGGCAGCCGCTCGGCCAGTGTCTCCAGTACGGCCCGCGTCGCCTGTTCGGCAGAACCCCGGTCGGGCAACTGGGCGAGCGCCTGCACTTTTCCGATCATCTCGTCATGCTGCATGAGGTGGGCGTCCTTCCCCATGGTGCGTTCCGGCCGAGAGAGCCGGTGGCTGGCACCGGGCGAGTACCCGCGGTTGCGCCACTACACCGGAAGCCCGGGGACGAAGGCGGGGCCGAGCGTGGGGGCTCGCGTGTCATACCCGGTGTGTACCGGTCTGCCCACCCGGTGTGTCCCGGTGTGCCCGATCACTCGGCCGGGTACCCGGTAGCGGCCATCGGACAGCACCAGGGGAGATGAACACGCGTGATCTCCGAATCCGTACGGGTCACCTCGGACGGCGTGACGCTGGACGGGGACCTGATCGTCCCCGGCGGGGCACGGGGAATCGTCGTGTTCGCGCACGGCAGTGGCAGCTCGCGCCTCAGTCCCCGCAATCGGGCGGTCGCCACCGGACTGCGCCGGGCGTCCTTCGGCACGTTGCTGCTGGACCTGCTCACCGGGGACGAGGAGCGCGAGGACGTGGCGACGGCCGGGCACCGCTTCGACATCGCGCTGCTGGCCCGGCGACTCGTGGACGCCGTCGACTGGGTGGAGCGACGCCCGGACACCACGGACCTGCCCGTGGGTCTGTTCGGGGCCAGTACCGGGGCGGCCGCCGCCCTGGTGGCCGCGGCGGAGCGGCCGAGACAGGTCGCGGCGGTGGTGTCGCGGGGCGGACGGCCGGATCTCGCCGGCGACGTGCTGCCCATGGTCGTGGCCCCGGTCCTGCTCGTCGTCGGCGGCAGCGACCCGGTGGTGCTCGACCTCAACCGCGAAGCCGCGGAACGGCTGTCCGTGCCCCACCTGACTCACGTCGTGGCCGGGGCCACGCACCTCTTCCCGGAGCCCGGCGCCCTGGACCAGGTCACCGAGGCCGCCGCCGGCTGGTTCCGTGACCACCTGAGGGGGCGGGCGGACGATGAGCGCTCCGGCCGGTCACGCGACACCGTGCGGGGCCCCTCCTCCTCGTAAGAAAGGCAGATACCCGGTCATGCGATTCCACGACCGCCGGGAAGCCGGCCAGGAACTCGCCGTCCACCTCGTGGAACGGGCGTCCGGCGGCGACCTCCCCAACCCCTTCGTGCTCGCGCTGCCCCGGGGCGGCGTCCCCGTGGCCGCCCAGGTCGCCCGGGCGCTCGGAGCGCCGCTGGACGTGCTGGTCGTACGGAAGATCGGCCTTCCCGGCCGACCCGAGACGGGCATCGGCGCGATCGTGGGCGACGACCCGCCGCTGTTCGACCGGCGGGCACTCGACATGCTCGGCCTGGACGAGGACCGCCTCCTCCCGGACGTGGCCCGCGAGCGTACCGAACTGCACCGTCGCGCACTGCTGTACCGGGGCGGCCGGCCCCCGCCCCGGGTCGAGGACCGGACCGTGGTGCTCGTCGACGACGGACTGGCCACCGGCGCCACCGCCCGCGCCGCCCTGCGGCACCTGCGCCGTCGGCGTACCGCCCGGTTGATCCTCGCCGTTCCCGTCAGCGCTCCCGAGACCGCGGCCGAGATGGAGTCGGAGGCCGACGACGTGGTCTGTCCGCACCGGCCGCCGGACTTCCGGGCGGTCGGTCACTGGTACGAGGACTTCGAGCAGGTGAGCGACGACGAGGTCATCGGTGTCCTCCGCGAACACGACGCCTTCCCGGACAACGGCTGACGCCTCCCCGCACAAGGGTCGACGCCTTCCCGCACAACGGCCGAGGAACGACGCTGTGCCGGCCACCCCGGCCGCACCCGCACCGCCGCACCCGCACCGCCCACCCGCACCGCCCCACCCGCCCCGCCGGGGAGCGGAGCCGGTCCCGCAGAATGACCGTATGGCCTCTCCTCCCAAGACCGGTGCGGGTGTCGACAGCGAAGGGAGGAACCGGACCCGCCTTGCGGCGGCTGCGGCCGCCCTGACGACCGTGGGAGCGGGGCTGGGCCTCAGGGCCGTGGCGGCGGGAGACGTGGCCAAGTACGGCGGAGACGCCCTGTACACCCTGCTGATCGTCGCCCTCGTCGTCCTGGTGGCGCCACGGGTGACGGCGTGGAAAGCAGGCGCGGTCGCCCTGACGTTCAGCTGGGCGGTGGAGTTCTCACAGCTCAGCGGGGTTCCTGCGGAGCTTTCCCGGCACAGCGCCGTCGCCCGCCTGGTCCTCGGTTCCACCTTCGACACACCCGACCTGTTCTGGTACGCGGTCGGCGCGTCGGCCGGATGGCTCGCCGTGGCCTCCCGAACCGGTCGGGGCCGCTCACGGACCGCGTGACGGCGTGGTGGCGCACGGCGCGGTGCCGTGTGACCCGCCGGGAGGGGGGGCGACCCACCGACAGCGGCCGGCGGTGACCGGCGGGTCGTCGTCACGCGTCGGCGGAGGCTCCTCCCGGTGGCGCCGTGCTCTGCCGTACGACGAGGTGCGTGGCCAGTTCGATGCGCTGGGCGGCGCGGCCCGGGCCGTCCGGGCGGAAGAGCATGCGGGTCGCCTCCTCGGCCATGTGCCGCAGCGGCTGGTGGACCGTGGTCAGCGGCGGGCTCGACCACTGGGCCAGCGGTACGTCGTCGTAGCCGACGACCGAGAGGTCCTCGGGCACGCGCAGGCCTCTGACCCGGGCCGCCTCCAGCACGCCGAGGGCGTGCAGGTCACTGCCCGCGAAGATCGCCGTCGGCCGGACGGGGCCGTCCAGCAGGTCCATCGCGTGTTCGAAACCGCTCTGCACGTCGAAGTCGCCGAAGCGGACGAGGCGCTGGTCGATCGTCAGGCCCGCCATGGTCATGGCCGACCGGTACCCGTCGAGACGGGCCAGCGAGCACAGCATGTCCTCGAACCCGGTGATGATCGCGACGCGTTCGTGCCCGTGGTCGGTGAGATGACGCGTCGCGGCGAGGCCCCCGGCCCAGTTGGCGGAGCCCACGGACGGCACGTCGGGGTCCGGGTCGCCGGCAGGGTCGACGATGACGAAGGGGATGTTCCGCGACCGGAGCCGGTGCTTCATCTCCGCGGGGAGTGACGAGAAGACCAGCACCACACCCAGTGGCCTGCGCCGGAGCACCCCCTCGATCCAGTCGGGCGCCGGTGCGTGCCGGGTGCCGCTCCTCGTGAGCACCACGGTCGCCCGGTTCGCCTTGGCGGCGGTCTCCACGCCTTGGACGAGTTCCATCGCCCAGACGCTGTCCAGCTCGTGGAAGACGAGTTCGACCAGCGGGGAGCGCGACGGGTTCGAGTTTCGGCGGCGGTAGCCGTGGGCCTCCAGCAGCCGCTCCACCTTGACCCGGGTGGTGCTGGAGACGTCCGAACGACCGTTGAGGACTTTCGAAACTGTCGGAGGGGACACCCCCGCTTCTTTCGCCACCGCGGCCAGGGTGACCCTCGCTCCCACCTCAACTTCATCGTGCATGGAGGCAGGATAGGCCATCCGATCGATAACGTTTTGAGTCGGCACCTGCACGACCATTGACCGGAAATCCCGTCTGACTTTACTGTCCGACCAGCATGGACTTTCGGTGTTGATGCCGAAACTTTCGAAAGGCGAACGATGAAGACACGTGCGCGCTTGCCCAGACTGGTCGCCACCGGTGCGACGCTCGCCATGGCGCTGAGCCTGTCCGCCTGCGGTGACGGGAGCGGCGGGGCGTCGTCCGACGACGGCAAGATCCATGTCCTGGTCTACGGGGACGCCACCAACAAGGTCGAGCAGAAGATCGTCGACACGTTCAACAAGACGTCCGACGTCAAGGTCGTCCTCGACACCATCCCGGGTGCGGACTACCAGAAGAAGCTGCAGACGATCATCAACACCCCCCAGGCCCCGGACGTCTTCTTCAACTGGGGCGGCGGCAGCATCAAGCCGTTCGTCAAGGCCGACCTGCTGCTGCCGCTCGACGACTTCATCAAGAAGAACCCGGACCTGGAGAAGAAGTTCCTGCCGAGCGTCTTCGAGAGCGCGGTCGTCGACGGCAAGCCGTACGGCATCCCGATGCGCGGCACCCAGCCGGTCCTGCTCTTCCACAACAAGGCGGTCCTCGACAAGGCCGGCGTCCAGCCGCCGAAGACCTGGGACGAACTGCTCGCCGCGGTGGAGAAGCTCAAGGACGAGGGTGTCACGCCGATCGCGCTCGGCGGCGGCGACGTCTGGCCCACCCAGATGTGGTTCCAGTACCTCTACGACCGCATCGCCGGCCCGGAGCTGTTCGCGAAGGCCGTCGGGGGCGACAAGGCCGCCTGGGAGAGCGCGGACAGCAAGGAGGCCCTGGACAAGATCAGGGAGCTCGTCGACGCCGGCGCCTTCGGCAAGAACTACGACTCCGTCAAGTACACCAACGGCGGCTCGGTCCAGCTGGTGGCCTCGGGCAAGGCCGGCTTCGAGCTGATGGGTTCCTGGTACTACTCCCAGCAGCTGACGGACCATCCGGACTTCGCCGAGAAGGACCTCGGCTACACCGCCTTCCCGGCCGTCGAGGGTGGCAAGGGCGACCCGGGCAACGTCGCCGGCAACACCAACAACTACTACTCGGTGATGAAGAAGACCAAGCACCCCGAGGCCGTCGCCGAGTTCCTGAAGCTCATGTACTCCGACGACTTCGTCAAGGCGCAGTTGGACATCGGCAACCTGCCGACCACGACCAACACGGACAAGTTCATCGAGACCTCGGGCACCCCCGAGTACTCGCGCTTCCAGTACGACCTCGTCTCCGACGCCCCGTCCTTCCAGCTCTCCTGGGACCAGTCGTTCCCGCAGAAGGCGAGCTCGGACATGCACAAGGCCATCCAGCAGTTCTTCAACGGACAGCTCGACACGGACGGCTTCATCAAGGCCATGCAGGCCCTCCCGACCGAGTGACGAACGGCTCATGACCACACAGACCACGAGCGCCCGGCCGCCCGCCGAACCCCGCAAGGGGTCCCGGCGGCGGCCGCCCGCCTCGTCCGCAACGAAGATAGGCCGCCCGAGCTTCGCCTGGGCGCTGCCCGCCGCGGTCTTCTTCGCCCTCTTCGCGATCGTCCCGCTGATCATGGTGGCGGTGCTGTCCTTCATGAGCTGGGACGGGCTCAGCTCGCCCGAGTTCGTCGGCACCGACAACTGGTCGCGCCTCATCGACGACCCGGTCATGCTCAAGAGCATCTGGCTGACCCTGCTGCTGACCGCGCTCGGCGTGGTCCTCCAGACCCCGCTGAGCATCCTGCTCGGCGTCTGGGCCGCCGGTCACCAGCGCAACCGCGCCGTCCTGTCGGTCATCTACTTCATTCCCCTGCTGCTGTCCGCGACGGCCGTCTCCGTGCTGTGGCGGGCGCTGCTCGACCCGAACTTCGGCATCCCGGCCGAGGCCACCTGGCTGTTCGGCGACGGCAACCTGTTCGGTGAACAGGCCACGGCCATCGGGGTGCTGGCGTTCGTCAGCACCTGGCAGTTCACCCCGTTCCACACGCTGATCTACCAGGGTGCCGCCCGCGCGATCCCGCCGGTGCTGTACCAGGCCGCGGAGATCGACGGGGCGGGCCGCTACCGGCAGTTCTTCCACATCACGCTGCCGCAGCTGCGCACCTCCATGGTCACCTCGGGGATCCTGATGATCGTCGGCGGTCTGACCACGTTCGAGACGGTCCTCATCCTGACCCAGGGCGGCCCCGGCACCGACACCACCATCAGCGCCTACTACATGTACGACAAGGCGTTCAAGAGCTTCGACTACGGCACCGGCTCCGCGATCGCCCTTGCCCTGGTCGTCGCCGCCACGATCATCTCGCTGATCGTCGTCCGGGTCTCCGGCTACGACAAGATGCGCGGCTCAGCGGAGGGTGTGTCATGAGACGCCGACCGAACTACCTGGCCGGCGCCGGCTCGCTCTTCTGGCTCCTCCTGGTCGGCCTGCCGCTGTACGTGATGCTCTCCGCGACCCTGCGCACCCGTCAGGACTACGCCGAGAACGGCCCGGTCTCGTTCCCGGACAGCTTCACGCTGGACAACTTCACCGGTGCCTTCGACTCGGGCTTCGGCCAGTACTTCCTCAACACCCTGCTCGTCACCGCCTCCGTGATCGGCATCGTGCTGCTGCTGGTCCCGCCGCTCGCCTACGCGATCGTCCGCAGCCGCGGCAGGACCACGTCGGCGATCTTCCGGCTGTTCCTGCTCGGCCTCGCCATCCCGGCCCAGGCCGTGATCGTGCCGATGTTCTACCTGATCAGCGAAGCCGGGCTGTACGACAACCTCCTCGGCGTCATCCTGCCCACGGCCGCGTTCTGCCTGCCGATGTCCGCCCTGATCCTCAGCGGCGCGATGCGTGACATCTCCCAGGAGCTGTACGAGGCCATGGCGATGGACGGCGCCAGCCCGCGCCGCGTGTTCTTCCAGCTCGTCCTGCCGCTGTCCCGCGGCGGACTGTCCACGATCGTGGTGTTCTCCGCGCTCCAGGCCTGGAACGGCTTCCTGTTCCCCCTCGTCCTGACCCAGTCAGAGTCCACCAAGGTGGTCACCCTGGGCCTGTACAACTTCCAGACCGCGCACGGCATCGACATCCCCGGTCTGCTGGGAGCCGTGGTGCTGTCCATGGTGCCCATCCTGCTCGTCTACCTGTTCGCCCGTCGCGCCCTGGTCCAGGGCCTGATGGGTGCCGGAGGAAAGTGACCGCCAACGTGGCCGTAGAGACCACCCCCGAAGTGCCCCTCTGGAACGACCCCGCCCGATCCCTCACCGACCGGGTGTCCGCACTGATCGAAGCGATGACCCCCGAGGAGAAGATCGCCCAGCTGTACGGCGTGTGGGTCGGCGCGTCCAACGAGGGCGGAGACGTCGCCCCCCATCAGCACGACATGGAGGAGGCCGTCGACCTCGACGCCCTCCTGCCCACCGGACTGGGCCAACTCACCCGTCCCTTCGGCACCGCCCCCGTCGACCCGGCGCTCGGCGCGCTCTCCCTCATGCGCACCCAGGCCCGCATCGCCTCCGAGAACCGCTTCGGCATCCCCGCCGTCGCGCACGAGGAGTGCCTGGCCGGCTTCGCCGCCTGGGGAGCGACCGCCTACCCCGTCCCGCTGTCCTGGGGCGCCACCTTCGACCCGGACCTGGTCCGGCGCATGGCCCTCGCCATCGGCCGCGACATGCGGGCCGTCGGCGTCCACCAGGGCCTCGCACCCGTCCTGGACGTGGTGCGCGACGCCCGCTGGGGCCGGGTCGAGGAGACCATCGGCGAGGACCCGTACCTCGTCGGCACCATCGGCACCGCCTACGTGCGGGGCCTGGAGGACGCCGGCGTCGTCGCCACCCTCAAGCACTTCGTCGGCTACTCGGCCTCCCGCGCCGGACGCAATCTCGCACCCTCCTCCGTGGGCCCGCGCGAGCGGGCCGACGTGCTGCTGCCCCCCTTCGAGATGGCGATCCGCGAGGGCGGCGCCCGATCGGTGATGCACGCCTACACCGACATCGACGGCATGCCCGCCGCCGCCGACGAGGACCTCCTCACCGGGCTGCTGCGCGACACGTGGGGCTTCGACGGCACCGTGGTCGCCGACTACTTCGGCATCGCCTTCCTCAAGACGCTGCACGGCATCGCCGCCGACTGGGCGGGGGCCGCCGGCGCCGCGCTGCGGGCGGGCGTGGACGTCGAACTGCCGACGGTCAAGACGTTCGGGGCGACCCTGGTCGAGGCGGTCGCCGACGGCCGCGTGCCGGAGTCGGTGATCGACCGCGCCCTGCGCCGGGTACTCACCCAGAAGGCGGCGCTCGGGCTGCTCGACCCGGACTGGGACCCGGTGCCGCCCGCGCTCGACGGCGCCGACCCGGACGACCCGGCCGCGCTGCGCGGCAGGATCGACCTCGACGGCCCGGCGAACCGCGAACTGGCCCGCACGGTCGCCGAGGAAGCGGTCGTGCTGCTGAGCAACGACGGCACCCTGCCCCTGGACCGGCCGCGCCGCATCGCCCTGGTCGGACCCAACGCCGACGAGCCCACCGCCGTACTGGGCTGCTACTCCTTCCCCCAGCACATCGGCGTCCACCACCCCGAGAACCCGGTCGGCATCGAACTGCCCACCCTGCGCGACACCCTGGCGTCCGAGTTCCCCGACGCCGAGTTCACTCACGTGCGCGGCACGGGGGTCGACGACGGGGACGTCATCGGCATCCCCGAGGCCGTCCGGGCGGCCCGCGACGCCGATGTCGTCGTCGTCGTCCTGGGCGACCGCGCCGGACTGTTCGGCCGCGGCACCAGTGGAGAGGGCTGCGACGTCGAGTCGCTCGCCCTGCCCGGCGCCCAGCAGCAGCTCCTCGACGCGCTGCTGGACACCCGCAAGCCCGTGGTGACGGTGCTGCTCGCCGGGCGGCCCTACGCCCTGGGCCGCGCCGTGGCGGAGTCCGCCGCGATCGTGCAGTCCTTCTTCCCGGGCGAGGAGGGCACCGCCGCCATCGCCGGCGTGCTCAGCGGGCGCACCAGCCCCACCGGCAGGCTGCCCGTCAGCGTGCCGCGCGGGGCGGGCGCCCAGCCGACCACGTATCTCGGGGCGCGGCTCGCCCACGCCAGCGAGGTGTCCAACATCGACCCGACACCCGCCTTCGGTTTCGGGCACGGCCTCACCTACACGACGTTCGCCTGGAGCGACCTCACGGTGGACACCGAGGAGGCGCCCACGGACGGTGCCTTCCGGCTGGAACTCACCGTCCGCAACACCGGCGAACGGCACGGAACCGAGGTCGTCCAGCTCTACCTGCACGACCCGGTCGCCTCCGTCGTCCAGCCGGTGCAGCGCCTCGTCGGCTACACGCGGGTGCCGCTGGCTCCCGGTGAGGGACGCCGTGTACGCGTCTCGGTCCCGGCCGACCTGGCCTCCTTCACCGGGCGCGACGGCCACCGTGTCGTCGAGCCGGGCGACCTGGAGCTCCGGCTCGCCGCGTCCAGTACCGACCCGCTCCTGACGGCGACGGTGACCCTCACCGGCCCGGAACGCCGTGTCGACCACACGCGGCGGCTGCACGCCGTGTTCGGCCAGGAAGCCACCGCCGACGCCTGATCCGCCGGCCGTACTACGAGCGGTGCCACCCGGTGACCCCGGGTGGCACCGCTCGTCGCGGGGTGGCGGACCGGAGGGACGGCGGGCAGGCGGGGCCACTTACGGTGGTGCGGCCGTGTCGACAAGGCCGTGCCCCACCGGATCGGTGAGGATGGGGGCCCGTCGGCCGACCCGAGGACGCGAGGATGTGCTGGAGCGCGGAGGCCGACCTCGTCGCGGGCGCGGCGGTCGCCACCGTCGGCGTGGCCTGCGTGGCGCGGACCCGACGGGGCCGCGACCTTCCGCTGGCCGCGCTGCCCCTGCTGCTCGGACTCCATCAGATGGTCGAGGCGGCGGTCTGGGCCTCGGACGGAGGGACCGGACCGGCCACCCTGGCCTGGACGGTCATGGCCCTCCCACTGCTCGCTCTGTGGGTACCGGCGGGCGTGCTGTGCGCCGCCCCGCGGTCCGCACGGCGTCGACTCGTCGTGCCGCTCGCCGCCGGAGCCGCGACGGCGACGGTGCTCTCGTACGTACTCGCCACGCGCCCTGTGCGGGCGGAGATCCGCGGCCACACGATCGGCTACGCGGTGGACCTGCCGCACGCCGGGCCGCTGGTCGTGGGCTACCTGGTGGCCACGGTCGGCTCCCTGCTGCTGTCCGGCGACCGGGGCCTGCGCGTGCTCGGGTACCTGACCGGCGTGGGCGCGCCGGTCTGCTGGGCCCTGTGGCGGCTGGAGTTCGTCTCGACGTGGTGCGCGTTCGCGGCGGTGTGCTCGATGGTCCTGCTCGGATGGGTGAACGGGCGACGCGCGAGGCGGTGAGCGGTCAGCCGCCGCGCAGGGCGTCGAGGGCGTGCAGCGCCACGTGGACCTCGGTGCGCTGCCCGCCGGATTCGAGGTCGCGGCCGAGTAACCGCTCGATCGTGCGCAGCCGTTGGTAGACGGTCTCCCGGGACAGACCGCCGGCGCGCGCGGCGACGGTCTTGTTGCCGGCGGCGTCCAGGTAGCCGCGCAGGGTGGCCAGGAGGTCGGTGCCGTGCCGGGCGTCGTGGTCGAGGAGCGGGCCCAGCTGCCGTTCCGCGTAGTCCTGGACCCGGGGGTCGTCGCGCAGCGCGAAGAGCAGGCGGCGCAGGCCGATGTCGGACCGTTCGTGGAAGGAGCGGTCCGGCGGGAGGGGCTGACCGGGCTCGGTGGCCTCGGCCACCCGGGCCGCCTCGCGGAACGAGCGGGCGACGTCCGCGAGGTCCGAGGCCGGGGAGCCGACGCTCACGGTCGTGTCCGGGACCGCGTCCCGGGCGGTGCGGCTCAGCCGCTCCACGGCCTGCCGCCAGGGACCGGACGGGCGCAGCGCCAGCAGGATTCCGAGGCGGGTGGGGGCGAGGCGGCCGACGAGCGCCGGGGCCCCCGTCGCCCCCAGTTCCTCGGTGAGGCGGGTCTCGGTCCTCACGGTGTCGTCCTTTGCCGGCACGTCCGCGAGGACGGCGACGAAGCGGGCGCCCTCCGTCGGCAGCCCCAGTGCCGCCACCCGGGCGCGCGCCTCCGCGGGGGAGCGGTGCCGCTGCTCGACGAGGTCCCGCAGGGCGTTGCGGTGCGCGGTGCGTTCCCAGGAGACGGGGTGGGTGAGGCGGGCGATGGTGAGAGCCATCGCGGTCCTCTCCAGCACGGTGACGTCCTCGGGGCCGAAGGCCTCGGGCGCGCCGCAAGGACCGGGTGTGCCGCAAGGACCGGGCGTGCCGGGAGAGCCGGACGTGCCGGGTGGACCGGGCGTGCCGGGCGGACCGGGAAGCATGATCACCCGACCCCAGTCCTCGCCCTGGTACTCCACCGGGGCCACGAGCCAGCCCTCGGGGCCGAAGAGCCCCGTACGGTCGGCCGGCGGGGTGGCCCGGGAACGCCGTTCCCAGTCGGTGAGCGCCGCTTTTGTCGCAGTGCCCATGGGCTCACAGAGCAGCGCCCGGTGGACCAGGTTCTCCAGCACGACCGTGCGGCCGCACATCTGGGCCGCGGCGCGCAGCACGTCCTGCGGACCGGCGCCGCGCAGGGTGAGGGCGGTGAACGCCTCGTGGACGCGCTGGGTCCTGCGCATCGCGTCCGCCTGGTTGCCGAGGATCAGTGTGTGGACGACCTGGGTGACCTCCAGGAAGTTGACGTCCTTGGCGAGCGTGACCAGAGGCAGGCCGCGGGTCCGGCATGCGTCGACGAGGGCGTCGGGCGGCCGGTGATAGCGGCGTACGAGTTCGATGACCAGGGCCGCGGCACCGACGGCGGAGAGTTCGTCGACGTAGCGGCGTACGGCGACGGGGTCGTCGGGCAGGGGCATGCCGGTGGTGAGGACGAGTTCACCGCCCTTGAGGAAGGAGGCCGGGTCCGTCAGTTCGGTGATGTGGACCCAGCGGACCGGCCGGCCGACGTGATCCAGGCCGGTGACCACCCGCGGCTCTCCCGCGGCGAGGACCGGCAGGGCCAGCACGTCGGCCACGGTGAGGGGACGTCCCACCGGGCCCCGGTGCCGCTTCTCGCCCACAGTGCCTCCTTGCACGCCTGGCGTCACTCTGACAAGCGTCACTGACCTGCGCAAGAGCGCTCGGACGGCGGCCGTGGCGCGGCCGGGGCGCGCGGCGGGACCCCAATGGTTGACACAACGTCCGGATACCGCGGCCCGGCCGGACAGATCACGCGTTGCCGGACCCCGGGCCCTGGGAAGGCTCGGGAGAGCAGCAGACCGACGATCAGGCCGGGAGACGACCATGACCGCACTGTCGCCGCACCTTCGCCAGGCCACGCCCGTCGTGGCGGTCCGGGGGGAGGGCGTCCACCTCCATGGTGAGGACGGCCGCCGCTATCTGGACTTCACCGCCGGCATCGGTGTCACCAGCACCGGGCACTGTCACCCGAGGGTCGTCGCCGCCGCCCGGGAACAGGTGGGCACGCTGGTGCACGGTCAGTACACGACCGTCATGCACCAGCCGCTGCGGGACCTCGTCGACAAGCTCGGCGAGGTGCTGCCGGACGGCCTGGACAGCCTGTTCTTCATGAACTCCGGCAGCGAGGCCGTGGAAGCGGCGCTGCGCCTGGCCCGCCAGGCCACCGGCCGGCCGAACGTCCTGGTCTGCCACGGCGGTTTCCACGGCCGGACCGTGGCCGCCGCCTCCATGACCACCTCCGGCACCCGCTTCCGGTCCGGTTTCTCACCGCTGATGAGCGGTGTCGTCGTCACCCCGTTCCCGACGGCCTTCCGCTACGGCTGGGACGAGGAGACCGCCACCCGCTTCGCCCTGCGGGAACTCGACTACACCCTCCAGACCATCTCCTCGCCCGCCGACACCGCCGCCGTCATCGTCGAACCGGTGCTCGGCGAGGGCGGGTACGTACCCGCGAACCGCGCCTTCATGGAGGGCCTGCGGGAGCGCGCCGACCGCCACGGATTCCTGCTGATCCTCGACGAGGTGCAGACAGGCGTGGGCCGCACCGGCCGGTTCTGGGGTCACGGGCACTTCGGGGTCACGCCCGACATCCTCATCACCGCCAAGGGCCTGGCCAGCGGTTTTCCGCTGTCCGGCATCGCCGCCCCCGAGGAACTGATGCGCAAGGCGTGGCCGGGTTCGCAGGGCGGCACGTACGGCGCCAACGCGGTGGCGTGCGCGGCGGCCTGCGCCACGCTCGACGTCGTGCGCGACGAGAAGCTCGTGGAGAACGCCGAGGCGATGGGGGCGCGGCTGCGCGGCGGGCTGGAGGCGGTGGCGGCCCGCACGCCGGCCATCGGCGACGTACGGGGAATGGGGCTGATGCTGGCCAGTGAGTTCGTCACCGAGGACGGCGACCCGGACCCCGAGACCGCCGCCCGCGTCCAGCGGGCCGCCGTCGACGAGGGCCTGCTGTTGCTGCTCTGCGGGGCCTGGAACCAGGTGGTCCGGATGATCCCGGCGCTGGTGATCGACGAGCCGGCCGTCGACGACGGGCTCCGGGCGTGGGCGGCGGCGGTCGAGGCCGGTACGTCGGGAGCGGCTGACCAATGACGGTGACCCCAGGGGCCATGGTGACCACACGGGCCACGGTGACCGTACGGGACATGACGACCGCGCCCCGGCATTCCGGCGCTCGGGCGCACGAGCACCGCACACCGGCACACGGCGACCGAGCCCGGCCCACCGGCCGGGCACCAGGAGGGACCCCATGACCGACACCCCGACCCAGCTGTTCATCGGCGGTGCCTGGGCGGACGCCGCCGACGGCGCCACCATGCCCGTCGACGACCCGGCGACCGGCGAGATCCTCTGCCATGTCGCCGACGCCGGCCCGAAGGACGCCCGGCTCGCCCAGGACGCGGCGGTCCAGGCGCAGGAGGAGTGGGCCCGCACGGCACCACGGGCGCGCAGCGAGATCCTGCGCCGCGCGTACGAGATCGTCCTCGACCGCACCGACGGGCTCGCCCGCCTGATGACGTCCGAGATGGGCAAGCCGCTGGCTCAGGCCAGGGGAGAGGTGGCGTACGCGGCCGAGTTCCTCCGCTGGTTCTCCGAGGAGGCCGTCCGCGTCGGCGGCGGTCACGGTGTCCTCCCCGACGGACGCAACCGCATGCTGCTCTCCCGGCGCCCGGTCGGCCCCTGCCTGCTGATCACCCCGTGGAACTTCCCGCTGGCCATGGGCGCCCGCAAGATCGGCCCGGCGGTCGCGGCCGGCTGCACGATGGTGCTCAAGCCCGCCCCGCAGACCCCGCTCTCCAGCCTGGCCCTGGCCGCGATCCTCAAGGAGGCGGGACTGCCGGACGGCGTGCTGAACGTCGTCACCACCTCCCGGGCCGGGGAGGTGTGCGAGCCGCTGTTGCGCGGCGGACTGATCCGCAAGCTGTCCTTCACCGGCTCCACGCAGGTCGGCCGGCTGCTGCTCGCCCAGTGCGCCGACACCGTCGTCCGTGCCTCGATGGAGCTGGGCGGCAACGCGCCGTTCATCGTCTTCGGCGACGCGGACCTGGACGTGGCCGTGGACGGCGCGATGGTCGCCAAGATGCGCAACATGGGCGAGGCGTGCACCGCCGCGAACCGCTTCTTCGTCCACCGGTCGGTGGCCGGGGAGTTCGCGCGGCGCCTGGCCGCCCGCATGGGCTCGCTCGTCGTGGGCCCCGGCACCCGGGACGGTGTCGACGTCGGCCCGCTCATCGACGCCGCCGGACGCGCCAAGGTCGAGGAACTGGTCTCCGACGCGGTGGAGCGCGGCGCCCGCGTTCTCGTCGGCGGCCGTACGCCCGAGGGCCCCGGCCGCTTCTACCCGCCCACGGTGCTCGCCGACGTCAGTGCGGACAGCCGCCTGATGGGCACGGAGATCTTCGGTCCCGTGGCGGCGATCCTCACCTTCGACGACGAGGACGAGGTCGTACGCCGGGCCAACGACACCCCCTGGGGACTCGTCGGCTACGTCTTCACCGAGGGCCTCGACCGCGCCCTGCGCGTCAGCGAACGCCTGGAGGTCGGCATGGTCGGCCTCAACACCGGCCTCGTCTCCGACCCGGCCGCGCCCTTCGGCGGCGTCAAGCAGTCGGGACTGGGCCGCGAGGGCGGAACGGTGGGCATCGAGGAGTTCCTGGAGTACCAGTACGTCGCGATGCCGGCCCGGTGACCACCCACCTTTGCATGGTCATGCGTAATCATGCATACTCTTCCTATGTCCAAGGTCCTCACCTCCCTCCCCACCGGCGAGCGCGTCGGTATCGCCTTCTCGGGCGGCCTCGACACCTCGGTCGCGGTCGCGTGGATGCGTGACAAGGGCGCCGTCCCCTGCACGTACACCGCCGACATCGGTCAGTACGACGAGCCCGACATCGCCTCGGTGCCCGACCGCGCCAAGGCCTACGGCGCCGAGATCGCGCGTCTGGTCGACTGCCGCGCGGCGCTGGTCGAGGAGGGCCTGGCCGCGCTCACCTGCGGGGCGTTCCACATCCGCTCGGGCGGGCGTGCCTACTTCAACACCACGCCGCTCGGCCGTGCCGTCACGGGCACGCTCCTCGTCCGGGCGATGCTCGAGGACGACGTCCAGATCTGGGGCGACGGCTCCACGTTCAAGGGCAACGACATCGAGCGGTTCTACCGGTACGGCCTGCTCGCCAACCCGCAGCTGCGGATCTACAAGCCGTGGCTGGACGCGGACTTCGTGACCGAGCTCGGCGGCCGCAAGGAGATGTCGGAGTGGCTCATCGCCCACGACCTCCCCTACCGGGACTCCACGGAGAAGGCGTACTCCACCGACGCCAACATCTGGGGCGCCACCCACGAGGCCAAGACGCTGGAGCACCTCGACACCGGCGTGGAGACCGTGGAGCCGATCATGGGCGTGCGGTTCTGGGACCCGTCGGTCGAGATCGCCGCCGAGGACGTCACGATCGGCTTCGACCAGGGCCGCCCCGTGACGGTCAACGGCAAGGAGTTCGCCTCCCCGGTCGACCTGGTGATGGAGGCCAACGCCATCGGCGGCCGGCACGGCATGGGCATGTCCGACCAGATCGAGAACCGGATCATCGAGGCGAAGAGCCGCGGCATCTACGAGGCCCCCGGCATGGCCCTGCTGCACGCGGCGTACGAGCGCCTCGTCAACGCGATCCACAACGAGGACACCCTCGCCCAGTACCACGCCGAGGGACGGCGTCTGGGCCGGCTGATGTACGAGGGCCGCTGGCTGGACCCGCAGTCGCTGATGATCCGCGAGTCGCTGCAGCGCTGGGTCGGCTCGGCGGTCACCGGCGAGGTCACGCTGCGGCTGCGGCGCGGTGAGGACTACTCGATCCTCGACACCACCGGCCCGGCGTTCAGCTACCACCCGGACAAGCTGTCGATGGAGCGCACCGAGGACTCCGCGTTCGGTCCGGTGGACCGGATCGGCCAGCTCACCATGCGCAACCTCGACATCGCCGACTCCCGCGCCAAGCTGGAGCAGTACGCCGGGCTCGGTCTGATCGGCACCGCCAACCCCGCCATCGGTGCCGCCCAGGCCGCCTCGACCGGGCTGATCGGTGCCATGCCGGAGGGCGGCGCGCAGGCCATCGCCTCCCGCGGTGAGGTCTCCGGCGACGACGAGCTGCTGGACCGCGCCGCGATGGAGTTCGGCACCGACTGATCCAGTCCCCCGGGGGACCCCGCACCGGCAAGGGCCGGCCCGACGCCTACTGGCGTCGGGCCGGCCTTTCTGTTTCTCGTCCCCGTACACCGCTTGCGTGCCTCGCGAGGTTCGGCAGCCACTTCCAGGCCCTGTCGGTGGTACCTGACCAGGTCACAGTCAACGCAAGTACGTGGCAAGCGACGCAAGCCGTTTGCGTCCCAAATCCCGCTGTAACGAGGACCGTTGACAAACCGGTGACGCACTAGAAATCTGATGACGCACTTTCCGCAAAGAATCGACTGTCCTGCTCAATTGGCGCGCATGGTCGGTGCGTCGGTGCTCCCCCTCCCCGCCGGCCTGCCGCGCTCCCCGACTCCCCAAGGAACAGAGGACCCCCATGAGATGGAGATCCCTCGGCCGACGGTCGCTGACGGGCGCCGTCGTGGCCGGGCTGATGACGGTCGGGCTGCTCCCGCTGCCCCTCACGGCCACCGCGCGGGCCGCGACGGCCGCCGCCGACGTCAACCTCGCCCTCGGCCGCCCGGCAACGGCGGGCGGCTCGCACGGCTCGTACCCCGCCGGCCACACCACCGACGGCACCCAGGCCTCCTACTGGGAGGGCCCGGCCGGTTCCTTCCCCCAGTGGGTGCAGGTCGACCTCGGCGAGGTCCGGAACGTCGAACGGGTGGTCCTCAAACTGCCCGCCGGCTGGGAGAGCCGCAGCCAGACCCTCTCCCTCCAGGGCAGCACCGACGGATCCACCTTCGGCAGCCTCGCGGGATCTGCCGCACGGGCGTTCACCCCGGACCGGGCCAACACCGTCTCCGTCGACCTCGCCTCCCCCTCCGAGGCGCGCTACGTCCGCGTCCACGTCAGCGGCAACACCGGCTGGAACGCCGCGCAGCTCTCCGAACTGGAGGTGTACGGCGAGGAAGTGGACACCGAGCCACCGCCCACCGGCACCAACCTGGCCCGCAACAAGCCGGCCGAGGCCACCTCGTCGGTGCACTCCTACGTCGCGGCCAACGCCACCGACGACTCGACCTCCACCTACTGGGAAGCGGCCGGCCACCCCGCCGACCTCACCGTGAAACTCGGCGCCGACGCGGACATCAGCGCCGTGGTCGTCAAGCTCGACCCGGCCCCCGTATGGGCGGCCCGGACCCAGAGCATCCAGGTCCTAGGCCGGGAGCAGGGCCAAAGCGACTTCACCTCGCTGCGCGCCCGGGCCGACCACGCGTTCAGCCCGGGCAACGACAACACGGTGACCATCCCGGTCACCGGCCGCGTATCCGACGTACGGCTCAGGTTCTTCGCCAACTCCGGCGCGCCCGGCGGTCAGGTCGCCGAGTTCCAGGTCGTCGGCACCGCCGCGCCCGCACCCGACCTGACCGTCACCGGCCTCGACTGGTCACCCGCCGACCCCTCGGAGCGGGACGAGGTGACCGTGAACGCCACGGTCCGCAACGCCGGCACCGCGCCCTCGGCCGCGACGACCGCCGAGGTCACCGTGGAGGGGACGACCGCCGGCAGCGCGGAGGTACCCGCGCTCGACCCCGGCGAGTTCGCCGAGGTCGCCGTCGCCACCGGCACCCACGCGGCCGGTGACTACGCCGTCGCCGCGGTGGCCGACCCGGGCGACACGGTCGCCGAACTGGACGACACCAACAACAGCCGCACCGCCTCCGGCCGACTGGTCGTCGACCGGGCCCCCGGACCCGACCTGGAGGTGCGCTCCATCACCACCGATCCGGCCAACCCGGCCGTGGGCGCGAAGGTCTCCTTCACCGTCGCCGTGCACAACCGCGGCACGAGCGCCGTCCAGGCCGGCTCGGTGACCCGGCTCCAGGCCGGCTCCACCACCCTGAACGGCACCACCGGCGCGGTGGCCGCCGGCGCCACCGTGAACGTTCCGGTCAGCGGCACCTGGACGGCGACCGGCGGTGGCGTCACACTCTCCGCCACGGCCGACGCGACCGGCGTCGTCACCGAGACCAACGAGAACAACAACGTGCTCGCCAAGTCCCTCGTCGTCGGACGCGGCGCCGCCGTGCCGTACACCGAGTACGAGGCCGAGGACGGCCGTCACAACGGCACCCTGCTCACCACCGACGCCAAGCGGACCTTCGGGCACACCAACTTCGGCACCGAGTCGTCCGGCCGCGAGTCCGTCCGGCTCGACTCGACCGGCGAGTACGTCGAGTTCACCTCCACCACACCCACCAACTCCATCGTGGTGCGCAACTCCGTCCCCGACGCCCCCGGCGGCGGGGGAGCGGACGCCACGATCAGCCTCTACGCCGACGGCGGCTTCGTACAGAAACTGACTCTGTCGTCCAAGCACAGCTGGCTGTACGGAAACACCGACGACCCCGAGGGCCTCACCAACCGGCCCGGCGGCGACGCGCGGCGGCTGTTCGACGAGTCCCACGCGCTGCTGGACAGGACCTTCCCCGAGGGCACCGAGTTCCGCCTCCAGCGCGACGCGGGCGACTCGGCCGCCTTCCACGTCATCGACCTGATCGACCTGGAGCAGGTCGCGCCGCCCGCGGCCAAGCCCGCCGACTGCGCCTCCATCACCGAGTACGGTGCCGTCCCCGGCGACGGACTCGACGACACCGACGCCCTCCAGCGCGCCGTCACCGCCGACCAGAACGGCGAGATCCCCTGCGTGTGGATCCCGGCGGGGCAGTGGCGCCAGGAGCAGAAGATCCTCACCGACGACCCGCAGAACCGCGGCCAGTTCAACACGGTCGGCATCCGCGACGTCACCATCCGCGGCGCGGGCATGTGGCACTCCCAGCTCCACACCCTGACCCCGCCGCACGAGGCCGGCGGCATCAACCACCCGCACGAGGGCAACTTCGGCTTCGACATCGACCACAACACCCAGATCTCCGACATCGCCATCCTCGGCTCGGGCACCATCCGCGGCGGCGACGGCAACCACGAGGGCGGCGTCGGACTCAACGGCCGCTTCGGCCAGGACACCAGGATCAGCAACGTGTGGATCGAGCACGCCAACGTCGGCGTCTGGGCCGGCCGCGACTACTCCAACATCCCCGAGCTGTGGGGCCCCGGCGACGGCCTGGAGTTCACCGGCATGCGCATCCGCAACACCTACGCCGACGGCATCAACTTCGCCAACGGCACCCGCAACTCCACGGTCCACAACTCCTCCTTCCGCAACACCGGCGACGACTCCCTCGCGGTGTGGGCCAGCAAGTACGTGAAGGACACCTCCGTGGACGTCGGCCACGACAACCACTTCCGCAACAACACCATCCAGCTCCCGTGGCGGGCCAACGGCATCGCGGTCTACGGCGGCTACGGCAACACCATCGAGAACAACGTCATCTCCGACACGATGAACTACCCCGGCATCATGCTCGCCACCGACCACGACCCGCTGCCCTTCTCCGGACAGACCCTCATCGCCGGCAACGCCCTGCACCGGACGGGCGGCGCGTTCTGGAACGAGGACCAGGAGTTCGGCGCCATCACCCTCTTCGCGCAGGGGCCGGACATCCCCGGCGTGACCATCCGGGACACCGACATCCTCGACTCGACCTATGACGGCATCCAGTTCAAGACGGGAGGCGGCGAGATACCGGACGTGAGGGTGGACAACGTCCGCATCGACCAGTCGAACAACGGCTCCGGCATCCTCGCGATGGGCGGCGCCCGCGGCAGCGCCACCCTCACCGACGTCACCATCACCGACTCGGCCGAGGAGGACGTGACGATCGAACCGGGATCGCAGTTCAAGATCAACCGGTGAGACCGGCCGGCGGTCCGGTACGGCACCGCCGGCAGCACCCGCCCGGCGACGCGGAGCACCAACGCGTCGCCGGGCGGCACGCCGTCGCGTTCCTCACGCGCCGGGAAGCTTCTCCGGCGACCGTCCCGCGGGATGGCGGGAGTCGTCCTGGCGGCGTTCGGCGTTGAGTTCCCGGACCGCGCCGAGCGCGTCGCCGATCGTCGCGTAGTCCACCGCGATGAAGTTGACCGGTCTGCCCCGCCGCCGCTCGCAGGTGCGCGCCCGCTCCAGTACCCGCTGCCGGGAGTTGACGACCCCGGCGTCCAGCCGCCGCCCGCCGCCGGCCGTGACGAAGTGGTTGAGCAGGAACAGCCGCTTGTCCGCGCCGCCCCGGTTCGGCAGACAGGACATCTCGTCCGGGCTGCGGAACGCGAAGGGCGTCTCCATGCCGTACCGGTAGAAGTTCCGGTACCACGGCGCGGGCCCGTCGGCCTTCTCCGCGAAGACGACCAGGCGCCGGCCGTCGTCGATCATGTCCCCCAGCGGCGGCCACGGGCGGTCCGGGTCGGCGTCCGGCTCGTACAGCAGGTCGGACAGCCCGGCCCGCTCGAAGGCGCTCTGGCTCTCCGCGGAGCCGACGCCGTCCTGAAGGATCAGGGTGACGACTTCCGTGGGGTTCGCGCGCAGCCACTCACCGATCTGGCGCAACGCGGGCTCCAGTTCGAGGGCCCCGGCCCCGCACACCGAGTGGCACAGCCACAGGCCCGGGTGGGGAGGGTTCACCCGCTCCAGGATCCCGGTGAGCCGCCGGCGCAGCGCCGGGGAGAAGTCCGAGGTGCTCAGTCGGTCCGCGACCTCCTCGGGCCGCTCCCACCGGTGCGTGTCGAGCAGCAGGACGCGCACCCCCGCGTTGAGCTGACCGACGATGTCCGGGTCCTGGAGGGGGCCGATGAACCGGTCCGCGGTCGTGGCCATCGCGTTGTGCGACGCCAGCTGGGCGATCTCGTCGTAGCGGGCGTCGCACAGCTCGGCGCTGCCCTGGCAGACGCGGGGCGCGGAGCCGGTGATCGCCACCGGCGCCAGCATCGTGCCGACGAGCGCGCACGCCGTGACGGCGAAGGTCAGGGTGGGGCCGTGCCGCGGATCGGTGAGGACCGGCACACCGGGCCTGGTCTGCCAGACCCATCCCACGGTGATCAGCAGGGCGCCGGCGGCCAGCAGGATCACCGCGACGACGGTGGCGGTGGTCAGGAGCCGGTCGAGAGCGGTCGCCTGGATGTCGCCGAGGAGGGACGACGCCGTCGGAGGCCAGGACGACGGGGTGTCGAACAGCGCGTCGCCCAGCGCGAGACGCAGGACGAGCACCGTCAGCGCCATCAGCGACGCGGCGGCGGCCGGCACCCAGCCGAGCGGGATCAGCCGGCGCTTGGCGGGAGAGGGTGTGGAGAACCACAGCAGCGTGAGCGCGGCGGCACAGAGCACGGCCGCCGCCGGTTCCACCACCTCCTGGAAGAGGCGGGTGACGGCACGCGCGCGGTCCACCGGAGCGAGCGCCTCCTGCCGGGGGTCGAGATCGACGGTGATGACCCACGTGCCGTCGTTCGCCTCCCGCAGCAACTCCGCGGCGGCTGCCCGGACCTGGTCCGTCAGGGCGACCGGCGCGACCGCGGCCAGCGCCGAGGCCACGTCCCCCCGGTCCAGCGCCGTCTGCACGCCGGGTCTGGTGTCGGCGCGCGCGTCCGCCGGTACCAGCCGCATCAGGGCCTCCGTGGCCGCGGCCGCCTGGTCGGGGGAGAGCGGCAGCGACGGCAGGCCCTCCAGCGGGGCCTCACCGGCCACCACTTGTGCCGCCAGTTCGGACAGCCGCTGCACGAAGGCCTGGAAGTCGGGTTCCGACCGCTGCTGGAGGGCGGCGACGGCATCACCGAAGTAGGCCTGGCTGAGCCGTTCGACGTTCGCGACCACGGGCTCCAGGTCGACCGTGACCCGCAGCCGGTCGCGGTCGCCCTCCAGATAGTGGATCACCTCGGCGATCTGCCGGTCGCCCATGGCCCGCAGTGTCTCCGGCGGGATCACGACCTTGAGGTTCGAGGTGATGGTGGACTGCGGGACGGGCAGCCGGTCCAGCAGTTCCTGGGCCAGCGGCGTACTGGCCGGGTCGACCAGTACCTCGTCGTAGAACCGCTGGTAGGCCCGCTCGTCCTCCAGTACCTGACCGTAGAACTCCGAATCGAGCACGGTGCTGCGCACGACGGCGGCCGCGGCCAGGACGGTCAGGCTCAGCACCGCCACGCACCAGATCAGCACCTCGACCCAGGGCGAGCGCCGGGGCGGGCGCCGAACCAGTGCGTTCATGGCCCCATTCTCGTTTCAGCCGACCGTCGTGCGACACGGCGTCCGAGCGGGGAACGCCATCACACGCATGCCCCGGCCCGGTCGGCCGATGCGGGCCGGGTCAGCCTCCGCTCAGGGCTTCCTCCGTCATCATGCTCTGCTGAGGGTGGACACAGTGCCAGCGATGGCCGCCCGGACCCTCCGTCGCCGCCGGGAAGGCGGTGGCGCACGCGTCGTCCGCCTTCCAGCAGCGGGCCCTGGCCACCGGCCTCGCCACCCGCACGGGGTCCCCCGTGGCCTGCGACAACGACGTACGCGCCGCCGCGGCGACAGAACTCGCCGGGCTGGGCGCCGACGGCACCCTGATCTACGCCGCCGTCGGCACCGGAGTCGGCGGAGCCGTCGCCGCCGACGGGCGCATGCTGCACGGCGCGGCCGGCATCGCGGGCCACCTCGGTCACCTGCCGAGCCCCGAGGCGGCCGGTCTGCCCTGCACCTGCGGCGCCACCGGCCACCTGGAGGCGATCGCGGCGGGCCCCGCCATCACCGCGCACTACGGACGGATCAGCGGGGAGGACGCCGACCGCCTCCAGACCGTCGCCGAACGCGCGGCCCACGGCGACGCGCACGCCGCGTCCGCCATCACGCTCGGCGCCCGGGCGGTGGGCCGCGCCCTCGGCGGCCTCGCCAACGCGCTCGGCCCGCACCGGGTCGTCGTCGCCGGCGGCGTACCCGGGATCGGCGCCCTGTACTGGGACGCCCTGTGCGCGGCGTTCGCGGCGGAGCTCATGCCCCCGCTGCGCACGCTGCGCCCCGCCGCGCCGAACGGCGGCGCCGACGCCGCGGTCCTCGGCGCGGCCGAGCTGACCCGCACCCTGCCTCTGCACGACCCCCTCACCACTGGAGTCCGTACATGACCTCGGCCCCGTCCCTGGCCGAAGCCCTCAAGGGCCGCCTGATCGTGTCCTGCCAGGCGCCGCCCGGCGACCCGATGCGCCACACCGACACCCTGGTCCGCATGACCCTCGCGGCGCGGTCCGGCGGCGCGGCGGCCGTGCGCGTCAACGACCCGGAGGTCGTCGCGGCCACCGTCGCGGCTGTCGGCCTCCCGGTGATCGGCCTGTGGAAGGACGGTGACAGCGACGTCTTCGCACCCCGACCGTGCGCCACGCGCTCGCCCTGGTGGAGGCCGGCGCCGCGGTCGTCGCGGCCGACGCCACCGCGCGCCCGCGCCCCGACGGCAGTACCTTCGCCGAACTCGTCGAGGCCGTGCACGCGGCGGGCGCCCTGGTCATGGCCGACGTGTCGACGTTCGACGAGGGGGTCGCCGCCGCCGGCCAGGGCGCCGACCTGGTCGGCACCACCCTCTCCGGCTACGTGCCGGGCTCCCCGGCGCAGACCGCCCCGGACCTGGCCCTCGTGGCCGACCTCGCGGCCGCGCTGGCCATCCCGGTGATCGCCGAGGGCAGGATCGCGACGCCGGAACAGGCGGGCCGGGCGCTCGCGGCGGGTGCGCACAGTGTCGTCGTCGGCACCGCCATCACCGCGCCGACCGCGCTCACCCGCGTGTTCGTCGAGGGCCTCACGCCCTGACCCGGCACGCGCGAGGGGCGGCGGGACATCGCGTCCCACCGCCCCTCGCGCACGCCCGCTCCGTGCGAGGATCAGACCGCCGGGGCCGGATACGTCGGGTACTCCACGCCGGAGACGTGCTGCACGACGCGCACGACCTGGCAGGAGTAGCCGAACTCGTTGTCGTACCAGAGGTAGAGGATCGCGTTGTCGCCCTCGACCTTCAGCGCGCCGGCGTCGACGATGGAGGCGTGGCGCGAGCCGATGAAGTCGCTGGAGACCGCGTCGGGGGCGCTGATGAAGTCGATCTGGCGCTTGAGCGGCGACGTCAGCGACACGTCGCGCAGGTGGTCGAGGACCTCCTCGCGCGTGGCCTCGCGGGCCAGCTGGAGGTTGAGGATCGCGATCGACACGTCCGGCACCGGCACGCGGATCGAGCTGCCGGTGATCCTCGCGTTGAGGTCCGGGAGAGCCTTGGCGACCGCGGAGGCGGCGCCCGTCTCGGTGATGACCATGTTCAGCGGCGCGGACCGGCCACGCCGGTCGGACTTGTGGTAGTTGTCCAGCAGGTTCTGGTCGTTGGTGAACGAGTGGACCGTCTCCACGTGGCCGCGCAGCACGCCGTACTCGTCGGCCATCGCCTTCAGCGGCGGGACGATCGCGTTGGTGGTGCAGGACGCGCAGGACAGGATCCGCTCGTCCGGCTTGATGGTGTCGTGGTTGACGCCGTGCACGATGTTGGGGACGTCGGCCTTGCCCGGCGCCGTCAGGACGACCTTGTCGATGCCCGGGCGCAGGTGCTTCGAGAGGCCCTCGCGGTCGCGCCACTTGCCGGTGTTGTCGATGAGGATGGCGTTCTTGATGCCGTACGCCGTGTAGTCGACCTGCGTCGGGTCGTCGGCGTAGATCACCTTGATGGCGTTGCCGTTGGCGAGGATCGTGCTGTTGTCCTCGTCGACGGTGATCGTGCCCTGGAACTGGCCGTGCACGGAGTCGCGGCGCAGCAGCGAGGCGCGCTTGACGATGTCTTCGGCGGCCCGCTCGCCACCGCCCCGGACCACCATGGCGCGCAGCCGCAGGCCGTTGCCCGAGCCGGCCTTCTCGATGAGCAGGCGGGCGACGAGCCGGCCGATGCGGCCGAAGCCGTACAGGACGACGTCGCGCCCCTCGCGCCGGTCGGTCTTGTTGGCGCCCGTGGCCCCGGCGACGGCGTCGGCGGTGAACTCCTCCACCGTCAGCCCGCGGTCGTCGCTCCTGTAGGTCGCGGCGAGCATGCCGATGTCGATCTGCGAGGGACCGAGGTCGAGCGTGGTGAGGGCCCGCAGGAAGGGCATCGTCTCGGTGACCGACAGCTCCGCGCCGGCGATCTGGCGGGCGAAGCGGTGGGTCTTGAGGATGCTGACCACAGACTTGTTCACCAGGGAACGGCTGTGCAGCAGGATCGTGACGTCCTGCTCCCGGTGCAGCTTCCCGATCATCGGGATCATCGATTCCGCGATCTCTTCGCGGTTCTTCCAGTTGGTGAACGAGTCGTCGTTGGCAGTCACGTCTCTATCTTTCGAGCTAGGCGGCGCTCATATGCTAACCCGATCGCCCTTCTGATCGATCAAGTGGGCCCCCGGGCGATCAGATGAGTGCAGTAGCATCGTGTCCATGCACTCGACCCGGGTCTCCTGGCGCGTGAACGCCCCGCGCTCCGCCGTGTACCGCGCGCTGCTGGACGCGGACGCCGTCGCCGCGTGGCGGGCTCCGGACGACATGACCGCACAGGTGCACACGTTCGACGCCCGCGAGGGCGGCACCTTCCGCGTCTCGCTCACCTACGAGTCGGCGGCGGGGGTCGGCAAGTCGGGCGCGCGCACGGACACCTACCACGGGCACTTCGCGCGGCTGGTGCCCGACGAACAGGTCGTGGAGGTGCTCGAGTTCGAGTCGGCCGACGCCGCCTTCGAGGGCACGATGACGATGACCACCACGCTCACCGACGCGGACGGCGGCACGGAGGTCGTCGTCACCCACGACGGACTCCCGGACGCCGTGCCGGCCGCGGACAACGAGACGGGCACGCGCATGTCCCTGGCCAAACTGGCCGCACTCGTGGAGGCCGGCGGGCGCCCCGCCTGAGCGCACGCCGGACCGCCCGCCTCAGCGCACCCCGTCCCACGTGTGGGCGACGTCCACCACGACCCGGCCGTCCAGCGCCAGCACCCGGAAGGGCAGCCGGGCGCGGACGCCGAGCCCGATCTGTGTCTCGCCCTCGAAGCTGCCGGCGAACCGGGTGTCCTCGAAGGAGCGGTAGCCGGTGAGGTCGACACCCGGCAGAGGCCGCCCGGCCCGGCCCGGATAGGTGGCGTCGCCGGTCTCGGGCCGGTAGCCGGGTGCGGCGATCCTGACCTCCAGGACGGCTTGGCCGCCCACCGCGATCGGGCGGCCCGAGCCGTCCTGGTGCAGTCGGTCGACGTACCGGACGAAGTAGCCCAGACGCCCGGCGCTCGCACCGGGCACGTCGACGACCATCCGGTCGAAGCACGCGTGGCGCCCCGTCCTGACGTCCTTCACCGGCGTCGTCGTCCCCACGACGCGGGTCTTGTCGTGACTGCCCCAGCCGGTGGCGCACGCCGTGGAGCGCGCGGTGTCGCGCACGGTGCTCCGCGCGTCGGTGACCGGGGCCGCGTCGGCCGCGACCGTGGCCGTCCCCAGGGCGGTGCCCGCGAGCACGACCGCCATCCATGCCGTTCTGCTTCGTCGCATCGTGTCCCCCGGGGGGTCTGCGTGTTCCGGTATTGGATGAGACGGGCCGATTGACCGAAAGGTTGCGGTGCGACGGGAGCCCTTGGGTGGTGCGAGGAGCGCGCGTGGTGTCCCGAGGGGGCGCACCGCCCCGCCGTGCGCCGGTCGAGGGGCCCGGCCGGCGCGACGCGGCGGGCTTCCAGGACGTCAGCGGTCCCGGTCCAGTTCCTCCTCCACGGGCGGCTTCGGCACCTCGCGCAGATGCTGCGACTGGCCCGGCTTGCCGCCGGCGCGAGCTTTTTCGGCGCGCTGCGCGGGAGAGGTGCCGAGGTCGGAGGCGGGGTCCACGCGGACCGACCTCGCCACCTCCTCGCGGTTGGCGTAGCTCTCGGGCGGAATGCCGCGCAGTGCGGCGACGGCGTCCGGCGAGGCGCCCGCCTCGCGCGCCGCCCGGATCAGGTCGTCCTTGCCCGCCGGGAAGTCGACGTCCTTGACGGCGTCGACCACCTCTCGGGCGCTGGTGGTGTGGGACATGAGCACTTCTCCCAGTCGGTGGCTCGACTCCCGGGGTCTTTCGGGACCTTCGTGGCCCTTCGGGGACCTCCCGGGTAACCGCATGGGCCCCAGTACTCACATCCCGGGCATGTCGTCGTGGACCCGGACCGCCCTGACGGTGCCGGGCCGAACAGGTTGGCGACGGCGTCGGGCGTCGAACAGGATTGCGCCCCGGGTGATCGGGTACGCGAGCCTGAACCGCCCCCGTGCCGGCCATCGGGGCGGGCTCCATCACCGCCGCTACCAGGGATCTGCCATGGAAACACCCGCGAACGAAAACTCCGTCTCGCCCGCCCACCGCGCGCTGGACGTACTTGCCGAGAACACCGAGGACACGGCGGCGCTCGACACGCTCGCGAGCAGCGACGTCCTCGTCCCGGTGCCCGACGACGCGGACGGCCAGGACGCCGCCGACCCCGGGATGCTGGCCCTGCCGGTGCTGGAACAACAGGGCGGCCGTCAGGTGGTGCCGGTGTTCACCTCCGAGCTGGAGATGGCCGATCTGCTGCCGTACGTCTCCCGCTACCGCATGGTGCCGCTGGGCGCCCTCGCCGCGCAGTGGCCGGCCGACGACCTGTCGCTGTCCATCGACGCCGGCTCGGAGCACCGCCTCACGCTCACGTCGGACGGCGTGCGCACCCTGCTGGCCCGCCCCTAGGGACGGAAGGGGCGCGCGCCGTCAGGGGCGAGCGTGAGCGGTACCGTCGTCGCCGAGCATGCGGGCCAGCACGGCCCGCTGCAGCGGCAGTACCTCGGCGTGCAGGTCGCGGCCCCTGCGGGTCAGGGCGACGTACACACCGCGCCGGTCCTCCGCGCACATCGTGCGCTCCACCAGCCCGTCCCTCTCCAGCCGGGCGATGAGCCGGGACAGCGCGCTCTGGCTCAGATGGACCCGGCCGACCAGGTTCTGCACCCGGCACTGGGAGCCCTCCTCGGGCCCCTCGGTCACGAGGAGGTCGAGCACCTCGAAGTCGCTCGCGCCCAGACCGTGCGGGTGCAGCGCGCGGTCGATCTCGCACATGGTGCGGGCGTGGACCGAGAGGATCTCCCGCCACCGTTCCTCGAGCCGCGCACCGGCCGTCTTGACTGCCATACGTGCACGGTAACACCGAAGCGAGTGTTCCTTGAGTATGCAATTAGTGCGCACGCAAGGAACGCGGGCTCAGGCCGAGTCCCGCTTCACCAGTTCCGTCGGCAGGATCACCGTCGCCGGGTCCTCCCCGCCGATCCGGGCCAGCAGCACCCGGACCATCTCGGCGCTGATCCGGTCCCAGGGCTGCCGGATGGTGGTCAGCTCGGGACTGGCGGCGACCGCCGCGGGGGAGTCGTCGAAACCACCCACCGCCACGTCCTCGGGCACCCGCCGCCCCGCCCGTCGCAGCGCCGTCAGTACTCCCTGTGCCATCAGGTCGGACGCCACGAACACGGCGTCCACGTCCGGTGCCCGCGCCAGCAGCCGCTCCGCCGCCACCTCGCCACTGGCCCGGCTGTAGTCGCCCGTGACGACGAGCCGTTCGTCGACGCCGATGCCCGCCTCGCCGAGCACCTCCTCGTAGCCGGCCAGGCGCTCGACACCGCCCGGGGTGTCGAGCGGGCCGGTCACCACGCCCACCCGCCGCCGCCCCAGCGACAGCAGATGGCGGACCATGTCCCGGGCGCCGTCCCGGTCGTCGGCGGCCACGTAACTCACCTTCGAGCCCAGCCCGATCGGCTTGCCGCACGCGACCAGCGGCACCCCTGCCGCGCGCAGTTCCTCGGCGACCGGGTCCCCGGAGTGACTGGAGACCAGCAGGACTCCGTCGACATGGCCCGCCGTGATGTACCGCGTGATGCGCCGCCGTTCGTCCTTGGTCCCGGCCAGCATCAGCAGCAGCGGGACGTCGTGCGCGGCCAGCGCCTGGGTGCAGCCGCGCAGCAGGACGTTGAAGTTGGGGTCCTCGAAGAACCGCTCCTGCGGCTCGGTGAGCAGGAACCCCACCGAGTCCGACCGCCCGGTGATCAGCGACCGGGCGTGCCGGTTGACGACGTAACCCGTCTTGCGGATGGCCGCGTTGACGGCCTCCTGTGCTGCCGGACTGACGTAGTGCCCGCCGTTGAGCACCCGTGACACCGTGCCCCGCGACACTCCGGCCTCGCGCGCCACGTCGTGGATCGTGGGCGGTCGGCGCCGGCCCCCCGTGTTGCTCATGGTCATGACTTTACGGCCCCGGAGAGCAGGTCGAGGCTCCAGAACCGCTGGACGACAAGGAAGAGGGCGACCAGCGGAAGCACCGCGAGGAAGGCACCGGTGATCACCAGCGTGTAGAGCGCCGGCGTGTTCGCGCCCTGCTCCAGCAGTGTGTAGAGACCGAGCGTGATCGGGAACTTCTCGTCGTCGCTCAGCATGATGTACGGCAGCAGGAAGTTGTTCCACACGGCCACGAACTGGAACAGGAAGACCGTCACCAGTCCGGGCACCATCATCGGCAGCGCGACCCGGGTGAAGATCCGCCACTCGCTCGCCCCGTCCATCCGCCCGGCCTCCACCACGTCGGCGGGCACCGCCGCCGAGGCGTAGACACGCGCCAGGTAGACGCCGTAGGGGGAGAGGATCTGGGGGAGCAGCACGGAGAGGTACGAGTCCGTCAGGTTCGCCTCGGCCAGCAGCAGGTACTGGGGGACGGCGAGGATCACCGGGGGCATCAGTACGCCCGCCAGCAGCACGTTGAACAGCGTCTCCCGGCCGCGGAAGCGGTAGGTCGCCAGGGCGTAGCCGCTGATCGCCGACACAGCCGTGGACAGCAGGGCGCCGAGGCCGGCGTAGAGAGCCGAGTTGGCCATCCACTGCCAGTAGACGCCGTCCCGGTAGGTGCTCAGGTCGCTCACGTTGTCGGCGAAGCCCGTGCCCGGCAGGAAGGTGAAGGTGGAGAACAGTTCGCTGCCCGACTTGGTGGCCGCGACCACCACCCAGGCCACCGGCAGCAGGCAGTAGGCGGCGCCGAGGAGCAGCGTGATGGTCGGGACCAGCGCGATACGGCGGCGCGGCGGGGGCCCCTGGGCGGTGCCGGGCGTGGTGCCCGCCGCCGGCCGCGTCTTGCGGACGGCAAGGGAACTCATCGTGCTGCCTCCTGCTTGTTGCGGCGGTTCGCGGCCCGCAGGAACCCGAAGGACAGCGTCAGGGTGACGAGCGCGATGATCGCCGCCTGGGCCGAGGCCGCGTGGATGTCGCCGTTGCCGAAGGCGTCCTGGTACACCTTCATCAGTGGACTCCAGGTGGTGGGAACGGAGTTGGTGAGTGGTTTGAGGGTGGTCGGCTCGTTGAACACCTGGAGCGTGGCGATGATCGAGAAGAAGAACGTCAGCACCAGCGACGGCGCCACCATCGGGATCTTGATCCGCAGCGCGATCTGCAGCGGGGAGGCGCCGTCCAGCTTCGCCGCCTCGTACACCTCGGCCGGGATGGCCCGCAGCGCGGTGTAGATGACGATCATGTTGAAGCCGGTGCCGCCCCAGATCGCGATGTTCGACAGGGCGAGGTAGAGCGGGCCGCCGTCCAGCAGGTCCGGCTGCGGCAGACCGAGCCGGTCGAGCACGAAGTAGAAGGGACTGACGTCCGGCAGGTACAGGAAGCCCCACAGCAGCGCGGCGACCACGCCGGGGATGGCGTACGGCAGGAAGATCGCGAGCCGGGTGACCGGGGTGAACCGCACCTTCTCGGCGTCGAGCATCAGCGCGAACAGCAGGGCCAGACCCAGCATCACGGGTACGACGACGCAGCCGTAGCCCAGGACGCGCAGAGCCCCGTTCAGCAGCTCGCTGTCGGTGAGGGCGTCGGTGTAGTTCTGCAGGCCGGCCCACACCTCCTGCCGCGCACCGGCGCCGAGGCCGAGCCCGGAGACCTCCACCTTGCGGAAGCTGAGGTGGACGGCGTAGCCGATGGGCAGCGCGAAGAAGAGCAGGAACAGGGTGACCGCGGGGAGGAGGAAGGCATACGGGGCGCCCTTGACCCCGTACGGCCTGCGGCGTGCCGTGGTGCTGGTCACGGGGCGACCTCGAAGCCCTGCTTCTTCAGGTCGGTGACCGTCTCCTCCTGCATGGTGTCGAGGGCGGCGGTGAAGTCCGACCTGTTCTTGGCGGCGGTGCCGAACGCGTCCTTGAAGGTCGTGTAGGCGACGTTGACGTTCGGGCCCCAGGCGGCCGGCGCCGTCGTCTCGGCGATGTCGGCGGCCCTGGTGTAGAAGTCCGGCTGGTTGGAGAAGAACTCCGGCGGGTTGGTGAAGGCGCCGCTGAGCTGGGCCGAGGTGGAGGCCGGGTAGACGCCGCCCTCCTTGGCCAGGGCGTTCAGCGCGTCCCGGTCGGTGTTCAGCCACTCGGCGAACTTCGCGGCGGCGTCCTGGTGCTTCGAGTCGGTGGTGACGCCGGTGGAGGAGCCGCCCCAGCTGCCGGTGCGGTTCTCGCCGCCGGGCCACTGGGGGAGCGGGGCCATGGCCCACTTGCCCTTGGTGTCGGGCGCGGCGGTGGTCAGCGTGCCGGGCGCCCACACGGCGCTGACCCAGGCGAGCTGCTTGCCGGTGTTGAGTGCCTTGTTCCAGGAGGGCGTGTACATCGGCTGGTTGTCGATGGCGCCCTCCTTGACGAGGCCGCCCCAGAACTCGGCGACCTTCTTCGTCGCCTCGTCGTTGACACCGACCTTCCACTTCCCGTCCTCGGCCGACCACCACTTGGCGCCGGCCTGCTGGGCGAGGCCCGCGAAGAGGCCGGAGTCGTTGGCGGAGAAGGTGGTGAGGTCCTTGTCGGGGGCGGCCTTCCTCAGCTTGCGCGCGGTCTCGGCGAACTCGTCCCAGGTGGCCGGGACCTCTAGGCCGTACTTCTCGAACAGGTCCTCGCGGTAGTAGAACATCATCGGCCCGATGTCCTGCGGGACGGCGTAGACGGCGTCCGTGCCCAGCGTGGCCTGCTGCCACACGCCCTCGGCGAACCGGCCCTTCACGTCGCCGACCTCGCCGGATATGTCGGCGAGCGCGTCGTTGCTGACCAGCGTGGGCAGCGCCTGGTACTCGGCCTGTACCAGGTCGGGCCCCTGGCCGGCCTTGTGCGCGGTGAGGATCTTGGTGACCAGCGTGTCGCCGGACGCCTGCTTCTTCACCGTGACGGTGATCTGTTCCTTCTTGCCCGGGCCCTCGTTCCACAGGTCGACGACCTTGTCCATGCCGGGCGTCCAGGTCCAGTACGTCAGCGAGACCGGACCGGACTGGGCGTCGCCGCTGTCGTCGGACGAGCCGCAGGCGGCGAGGGTGGTGGCACCGAGTGCGACGGCGACTGCGGAGGTCACCAGGCGGCGGCGCTTCGTGTACGGCATGGAACTCTCCCCTGACCTGGGGTCTCCGCCTGCTGCGAAGACCTGCCATGCTTCTGTGAGCGTTCACAGTAGAGAAACATCCCGGACACTTGTCAATGGTTGTTGCTGTGCGGTTATGTTGGGATCGCACCGCCGATCATGTGTGTGCACGTTCCCAACTGATCGATCACATTCGGGAGACCAGCCATGCCGGAGACCACCCCCAGGGGCCTCACCGGGCTCGCCTTCGGCGGGGACTACAACCCCGAGCAGTGGCCGGAGAGTGTCTGGCCGGAGGATGTCCGGCTGATGCGCGAGGCCGGCGTCACGATGGTGAGCGCCGGGATCTTCTCCTGGGCCCTGCTGGAGCCCGCCCCCGGTACCTACGACTTCGGCTGGCTGGACCGCCTGTTGGACCTGCTGCACGACAACGGCATCCGCGCCGACCTCGGCACACCCACCGTCGTCCCGCCCGCCTGGTTCTACCGGGCCCACCCCGAGGCGCTGCCCGTCACCGCCGAGGGGACGCGGTACGAGTTCGGCTCCCGGGGCGCCATCTGCCACAGCAACGCCGACTACCGCGCCGCCGCCGCGAACATCACCACCAGGCTCGCCGAGCGCTACGGCAGCCACCCGGCACTCGCGCTCTGGCACGTCCACAACGAGTACGGCGTCCCCGTCTCCGCCTGCTACTGCGACTCCTGCGCCGCACACTTCCGCCGCTGGCTCGCGACCACCTACGGCACCGTCGACGCCGTCAACGAGGCCTGGGGCACCGCATTCTGGGGCCAGCGCTACGCCGACCTCGACCAGATCAACCCGCCGCGCACGACCCCGACGGTGGGCAACCCGGGCCAGGCGCTGGACTACAAGCGCTTCGCCGACGCCACGATGCGCGAGAACTTCCGCGCCGAGCGGGACATCCTGCACCGCCTCTCACCCGGCGTTCCCGTCACCACCAACTTCATGACCGCCCTCAGCCAGTGCGACTCCGTCGACTACTGGGCCTGGGGCCGCGAGGTCGACCTCGTCACCAACGACCACTACCTGATCACCGACGGCCGCCGCACCCACGTCAACCTCGCCATGGCCGCCGACCTCACCCGCTCGGTCGCGGGCGGCGCCCCCTGGCTGCTGCTCGAACACTCCACCTCCGGCGTCAACTGGCAGCCCCGCAACCCGGCCAAGGCTCCCGGCCAGATGGCCCGCAACTCCCTGGCCCACGTGGCCCGCGGCTCCGAGGGTGCCATGTTCTTCCAGTGGCGGCAGTCCAGGCGCGGCGCCGAGAAGTTCCACTCGGCGATGCTGCCGCACGGCGGCACCGGGACACGCGTATGGCGTGAGGTGGTCGGACTCGGCGCCTCGATCGACTCGCTGAACCCCGTCCGCGGCACCCGCACCGAGGCCGACGTGGCCATGGTCTGGGACTGGCACTCCTGGTGGGCGCAGAACCTCCAGTGGCGCCCCAGCGAGGACCACGACCCCCGCGAACGCGCCGACTCCTTCTACGAGGCCCTCTACGACCGCCACCTCACGGTCGACTTCGCCCACCCGGAAGCCGACCTGTCGGCCTACCCCCTCGTCGTCGTCCCCGCGCTGTACCTGACGACGGAGGCGGCCGGGAACAACCTCAGGCAGTACGTCGAAGGGGGCGGCACGCTCGTCGTCTCGTACTTCTCCGGCATCGTCGACGAGCACGACGCCGTCCACGAGGGCGCCTACCCGGGCGCGCTCAGGGACGTGCTGGGCCTCACCGTCGAGGAGTTCTCACCCCTGCAGGCGGGCGAGCGGGTACGGCTCACCGGCCAGGACGGCTGCGAACCGGTCGGCGACGTGTGGACGGAGTTCGTCGTGCCGCGCGGCGCCGAGCCGGTGTGGACGTACGCCGACGGCCTCACCGCGGGACACCCGGCCGTCACCCGGCACCGCCTCGGCGAGGGCACCGCCTGGTACGTCTCCACCCGCCTCGGCGCCGAAGGCCTGGACGCCGTCCTCGGCCGGGCCGAGCGGGACGCGCGGATCGCCCCGCGTGCCGGCCTGCCCCGTGACGTCGAAGTGGTGCGCCGCACCGGGGAGTCGGGCACCTACCTGTTCGCGATCAACCACACCGACTCGGCGGCCGAGGTGCCGCTGGACGCGCCCGGCACCGAACTGCTGACCGGGGAACACCCCGCGGGCCGCCTCGCGCTCCCGGCCGGCGCCGTGCGGGTCGTGCGGCTCGCCGGCACGAGCTGACGCACTCGACCGCCGTGCGGCGGTCGGGTAGCCGCGAGGACGCCGGAGTCCCGGACAGCGGTGCCCCGGCTGCGGGACAGTGGAAGGCCACGGGCCCGGACGGAGGGAGGACGAGATGCTGAGGACCCCCGTGCACGGCACGCGTCTCGACATCCTGGAGTGGCTCAAGGACCCGGCCGCCCACTTCCCGCCGCGGCACCACGCGGACGTCGTCGCGCACGGCGTCCGCGTGGGACCCGTGGCCGCGAAGCTCGGCGTGTCCCGCCGGGCGGCCGCGACCCACCTCGACCTCCTGGCGAGGACCGGGCTGCTCCGCACCAGCAGGTTCCGCCGGCGGACGTACTACCGGCGCGACGAGGTGCGGATCGCCGAGGTGGCGCGGATGTTCGAGAAGGGCTGGTAGACCGGCGCCCGCGAGGCACCACCGAGGAGTGACCGGGAGGCCGCACCGGCGTTAGGCTGGCCGACGGCCGTGCCGGTGCGCGCGGCGCGGCGGTGGGGCCCGCCGTACCCGAACCGCGGCACGTCCGCCGCCAACGGTCCCTACTCGCGCACGGGGGGCATCCCCCTGCCCGTCGAGCAGGAGACGTACGACCGTGCCGGCCGCGAACCCCGACAGCGCCACCGTCCGGCCCGCCTGGCGCGTCCAGGCACCGGTCGTCGCGGCGGTCTCCCTCGGCGGCGGCACGGGTGCCGCCGCCCGCTACGCGGCCTTGCTGTGGTGGCCGACGCAGACCGGCGGCTTCCCCTGGACGACCTTCTGGGTCAACGTCGCCGGCTGCGCGGTGATCGGCGTGCTCATGGTGGTCGTCACCGAGGTGTGGGCCGCGCCCCGCCTGGTCAGGCCCTTCCTGGGCACCGGCGTGCTCGGCGGCTTCACCACCTTCTCCACCTACGCCGTCGACAGCCGCCACCTGTTCGCCGCCGACCAGGTCCGCACGGGGCTGGCCTGCCTCGCCGCGACTCCCCTCGCGGCCCTCACGGCGGTGTGGCTCGCCACCTGGACGACCCGCCGGGTCCTGGCACCACGCACCGGTGGCGGCCCTCCGGACGAGAAGAGGGGGTGACCGCCGTGAACTGGCTGCTGGTCGTCGTGGGCGGCATGGTCGGCGCCCCCCTCCGCCACCTCACCGACCGCGCGGTGCGGTCCCGGCACGACACGGTCTTCCCGTGGGGCACCTTCACGGTGAACGTCGCCGGCTGTCTGGTCCTGGGGCTGCTGACCGGCGCGGCGCTCGCCGGCGCCGCGGGCTCCGAGCTGCGGCTGCTGCTCGGGACCGGACTGTGCGGCGCCCTCACGACGTACTCGACCTTCTCCTACGAGACGCTCCGGCTGGCCGAGACGGGCGCCCGCCTCCAGGCCGCCGTGAACGTGGGGGCGAGTGTGGCGGCCGGCCTGGGTGCGGCGTTCGCGGGGGTGACACTGGCCGACGCGCTCTGGGCATGACGCGAGGCACCGCCGCGCGTGCGGCGGGACTGGCCGCGCCACACGACTGTCGCCGCCTGGGCGTCCGCCGCCCAGAGCGGAGCGGGAACCCGTGAGCGTCGTCGGCAGCGGTCGGGCCGTCGTCCTCCACCGGCCGGCCGCCACCCGGCTCTCCTTCTTCCTCGGCATCCCGGCGCCAGGCTGTACGAGCCGAAGGACGGGGTCGTCGTCGGCGTGCTGTTCGGGCTGCTCGGCGCGAGCGTGCCGCACGGCTGACCGCAGCACGCCGAGACCCGGTCGGCACCGCACCCGCCTCTCAGCGGGCGGCGCGCAGCGGCTCCCCGACGCTCCTGAGGTGCCGCAGCGCCTGGCCGTACGAGGCGAGCAGCCCGGTCTGGTAGTACGGCACGCCCAGTTCGGCGCAGTACCGCTCGGTGATGACCTGGGCCCTGCCGAGTGCGGGCGTCGGCATGCTGGGGAAGAGGTGGTGCTCGATCTGGTAGTTGAGGCCGCCCATGAAGACGTCGACCAGCGCGCCGCCCCGCACGTTGCGGGAGGTGAGGACCTGTCGGCGCAGGAAGTCGAGCCGCGTGCCTTCCTCGATCATCGGCATGCCCTTGTGGTTGGGCGCGAAGACCGAGCCCAGGTAGACCCCGAACAGTCCCTGGTGCACGGCGATGAAGGCGAGCGCCTTGCCGGGGGAGAGAAGCGTGAACAGACCGCCGAAGTACAGGACGAAGTGGGCGACGAGCAGCGTGCCCTCCACGACCGGACGCTTCATGTGCGGGCTGCGCAGCGCCTTGAAACTGTTGAAACTGAGATTGAGCCCCTCCAGCGTCAGCAGCGGGAAGAACAGGGCGGCCTGGTGTTTCCCGACGAAACCGGGCAGGCCCTTCGCCTTGTGCGCCTGGCGCTGGGACCAGACCAGGATGTCGGGGGCGACGTCCGGGTCCTTCTCCTCGTGGTTGGGGTTCGCGTGGTGGCGCGTGTGCTTGTTCATCCACCAGCCGTAGCTCATGCCCAGCAGCAGGTTGGCCACCAGGAGGCCGCCGATCTCACTGGGACGCCGGCGGGAGAACACCTGCCGGTGGGCGAGGTCGTGCGAGGCGAGACCGAGCTGGCCGAAGACGAGGGCCAGGGCCACCGCGACGAACAGCTGGTACCAGCTGTCGCCCAGTGTGAGGAAGGCGGCGACACCACCCGCGAGCGCGAGGGCGACGGCGCCGAAACGCACCGTGTAGTAGAAGGGGCGGCGCCGGAGCAGACCCGCGTCGGCTATGCGCCGTGAGAGTTCGGAAAAGTCGCTTCCCTTGTCGCGTCCCTTTTCCTGTTCGCGCGTGGGCGGGGTCTCGATGAGCACCGTTGGGTTGACCATGTGCACAGTATGTGGCCATGTTCCCCGGGCACAGAATGACGTCTGCCCCCGGAGCGGGGTGCAGCTACCCCCACCTCCGGGGACCGGGAGGGAGAATGGCGATCATGAGCACGCGGACGACCTTCCAGCCGGTCCTGGAGCGCATCGCCGAGGAGATCGAGCGGACCCCCGGCAGTGGCCGGCCCGCCGACTACATCCCGGCGCTCGCCGCCTGCGACCCGCGCCGCTTCGGCATGGCCGTCGCCGAGCCGGACGGCACGGTGTACGGGGTGGGGGACTGGCGCGAGCCGTTCTCCGCGCAGTCCATCACCAAGGTCTTCACCCTCGCCCTCGACCTGGCCCGCGAGGGCGACGCCCTCTGGGAGCACGTGGGCCGCGAACCGTCCGGCAACCCGTTCAACTCCCTGGTGCAGCTGGAGTACGAGAACGGCATCCCGCGCAACCCGTTCATCAACGCGGGTGCCCTCGTCGTCACCGACCGCCTGCACACCCGTACCTCGGACGCGGCGGGCGAACTGCTCGCCTTCCTGCGCGCCGAGAGCGGCAACCCGGACCTGACCTACGACGAGGAGGTCGCCGCCTCCGAGACCGCCCACGGAGACCGGAACGCCGCCCTCGGCCACTTCATGGCGTCGTACGGCAACATCGACAACCCCGTACCGGTCCTGCTGGAGCAGTACTTCCGCCAGTGCTCCGTCGCCGCCTCGTGCGCGGACCTCGCCCTGGCGACCGGCTTCCTGGCCCGGCACGGCATCCGGTCCGACGGCACCCGGCTGCTGAGCCGCAGCCAGGCCAAGCAGGTGAACGCGGTGATGCTGACCTGCGGGACGTACGACGCGGCCGGTGAGTTCGCCTACCGGGTGGGTCTGCCGGGCAAGAGCGGGGTCGGCGGCGGCATCATCGCGGTGGTGCCGGGTCACTGCACGCTGTGCGTGTGGAGCCCCGGCCTGGACGAGCGGGGCAACTCGGTGGCCGGGGTGGCGGCGCTGGACCGCTTCACGACGCTCACGGGGCTGTCGGTCTTCTGAGCGGTTGGCCGAACACGCCGGCCGGACGCCGGCGACGTCAATGTCCCTCGTCCCGCACGAGCTTGAGCCGCAGTGCCAGTGCCACGACCCCCGCGCCGAGTCCGGCGACGCCCATGATCGCACCGGTCTCCGGCCAGCCGGGGCCGTCCTGCGACGGCCGCGCCGTGGTGACCGCCGCCGGTACTGCCTCCGGCCCCTGTCGAGGCCTGACGCCCCCGGTGGCCAGCGAACCCACCGGGTCGACGTGCCCGGCCGCCTCGAATCCCCAGTCGAGCAGCGAGCGGGCCTCCTCGTACACGGCGTGGCCGCCGCCCCGCTGCGGGTTCATCACGGTCACCACCAGGGTCCGTCCGTCCCGGCGCGCGGCGGCGATCAGCGTGTTGCCGGCGTTGCTGGTGTAGCCGTTCTTGATGCCGATCAGCCCGGGGTACGGCTCCACGCCGTCCTCCCCGGTGAGCAGCCGGTTGGTGTTCATGATCCCGTACGAGGCCCCGTCCCGGCCGGGGAACATCGCGTCGATCTTGGCGCAGTACCGTGCGAAGTCCGGGTTGCGCAGCCCCGCCCGGCCGAAGACCGCCAGGTCGTACGCCGACGACACCTGGCCCGGCGCGTCGTAGCCGTCGGGCGAGCGTACGTGTGTGTCCCGGGCGCCGAGGGCACGGGCCTCGGCCTGCATGCGGGCGGCCGTGGCACTCCAGCCGCCGGTGAGCGAGGCCAGGACGTGGACGGCGTCGTTGCCGGAGTTGAGGAAGACGCCGTTCCAGAGATCGGAGACCCGGTACGTGCGGCCCTCGACGACACCCACCAGGCTGCTGCCCGGACCGATGCCGTTCAGCTCGTCCGCGCTCACCTCGTGTCGGATGCCGCCCGGCAGGGCCGGCAGCACCGTGAGGGCGAACAGGGTCTTGAGGGTGCTGGCCGGCGGCAGCTTGCGATGCGCGTCGTGTGCCGCCAGCACGTCACCGCTGCCGGCCTCGGCCACCACCCAGGACAGTGCGGAGACCTCGGGGACCTCGGGCGCACCGGTCCGGGGCCGGACCTGTGTGCCGGAGCGGTACAGCGTCGACGGCTGCGGTGCCGCGGCCGACCGTGGTCCCCCGGGCGGGCCGGGGTCCGGCATCTCGGCCCGGGCGGCCGCGGCGGCGGGCATGAGCGTCAGCAGTCCCGCGACACAGAGCACGCAGGTGGATCGAGCCGCCCGGGATGCGAATCCGATAGTCATACCGCAAACGTAGGAACGGACCCCCGGACCGCCACGCTGCCCGGGCCGAGTCGCGGACGCAAGCACCCGGATGCCACAGGGGGACCGGCCGGCCGGGGCCCGTCGGCCGGCCGACGGCATCGGTCGTCGGGGGCGTCAGCCGGTGGGCAGCGTCGGCTGGACGCGCCGCAGAAACGTGGCGTTGTCGGGCGTCTGGCGCATCCGCTCCAGCAGCGTCTCCAGGCCCGACTGCCCGTCCCGCGTCCCCAGGGCCCGCCGCAGCCCGCGTACGGCCGCCGACTCGCCGGCGGACAGCAGGAGTTCCTCGCGACGGGTGCCGGAGCCGGTCATGTCCACGGCCGGGAAGACCCGGCGGGACGCGAGCTCACGGCTCAGCCGCAGCTCCATGTTGCCGGTGCCCTTGAGCTCCTCGAAGTAGAAGTCGTCGGCACGCGAGCCGGTCTCCACCAGGGCGGTGGCGAGGATGGTGAGGGAGCCTCCCTCCTCCGCCTTCCGGGCCGCGCCGAAGAACCGCTTGGGGCCGAGCAGGGCCCCGGCGTCGACACCGCCGCTGAGGGTGCGCCCGCCGGAGGAGGCGGCGTTGTTGTGCGCCCTGCACAGCCGGGTGAGGGAGTCGAGGAGGATGACGACGTCCTCACCGGCCTCGACCAGCCGTTTGGCCCGCTCGATCACGAGTTCGGCGAGCGCGATGTGCTGCTTGGCGCTCTGGTCGAAGGTCGAGGCGTACACCTCGCCCCGCACGGACCGGCGCGTGTCGGTGACCTCCTCGGGCCGCTCGTCGAGCAGCACCACCATCAGGCGGGAGTCGGGGTGGTTTCCGGCGACCGCGGCGGCCAGCTGCTGGAGGAGGACGGTCTTGCCGGTCTTCGGCGGGGCCACGATCAGACCGCGCTGGCCCTTGCCGACCGGGGCGATCAGATCGGTGACCCGCCCGGTCAGGCCGGCCCCCGGATGTTCGAGACGCAGCCGCTCGTGCGGGTGCAGTGGGGTCAGGTCGTGGAAGTGCCGCCGGCCGCCCTGCCGGTCGGGCGTGCGGCCGTTGACGCGGACGACGTCGGTCAGGACGCCCCGGTCGCCGCGTACGCCCTCGACCAGGTCGCCCTTGCGCAGGCCGTGGCGGCGGATCAGCGCGGGGGAGAGGGAGAGGTCGGAGGGCTCGGGCTGGAGGCCGGGGCCCCGCAGCTGCCCCTGCCCGCCCGCGGCGATGTCGAGGACACCGCTCGCGATCTCGGCCGGGGACTGCTGCACAGGGGGGTGTTCGAGCGTGGTGGTCATGGAGTCGGTCCTTTCGAGGACGCGGGCACGGAAGATGAGCGAGGAAGGGGAGAAGCCGCGCGAGGGGTCGGACGACACGCCTCTGGACGGCGGTAACAGCACCTCGGACATGACGGGGAAAAGACCCTGCTCACGAGGTTGTGCTGAGAAGCGGACACGCCGGTCTCGTCAGGACGGGCGGGTCGGCGAACCGAAGGAGAACTGGCACCGGCGCCCCAGGAGGGCGTACACAAGTGCTGACCGCACTCTACCACCGGGTCCGGTGCGGGGCGGTGAGGGCGGAACGGCCGAAACCTGTCCGGAAGCCGTCCCAACCCCCGTCAACAGGCCCGACGCGCTGCCTATTCCGTACGGAGGAGGAGTACCTGCGGGAGTCCGACCGTGTCGGGCCCTGCCGCACAGGCTCTAGGCTGACCGGATGTTCAGCCCCGAAGGCCCCACTGTGCGCGAACTCGCCGTCCAGGCCCTGTCGTCGGTCGAGCGCGGCTACGACCTGCTCGCCCCGAAGTTCGACCACACCCCGTACCGGACGCCGGACCGGGTGCTCGACGCCGTGGCCTCGGCGCTGGCGCCGTCGGGGCCGTTCGGCGCCGGACTCGACCTGTGCTGCGGCACCGGCGCCGGCGTGGACGTACTGGCCCGGGTGTGCCGGGAGAGCGTGACGGGGGTCGACTTCAGCGCGGGCATGCTGGAGGTCGCCCGGGGGCGCACCGTGCCCGAGGGCCCGGCGGTCTCCTGGGTGCGCGCGGACGCCCGCGCCCTGCCCTTCGGTCCCGCGTTCGACCTCGTGGTCAGCTTCGGGGCGTTCGGGCACTTCCTGCCCCGTGAAGTGCCGGGCCTGTTCACCCAGGTGCGTTCCGTGCTGCGGCCGGGTGGCTGCTTCGCCTTCCCCGTCGCCGCCCCGCCCCGACCCGGCTCCCGGGAGTACTGGACGCTGCTCGGCTTCGACACCGCGATGCGGGTGCGCAACGCGCTGTGGCGGCCGCCGTTCGTCATGTACTACCGGACGTTCCGGCTCGGGGACGTGGGCCGGGAGCTGGCGCGCGCCGGATTCCGGGCGGACCTGCACACCCTGCCCGAGTTCGGGCACCGGCCCGACGGCAGCCCGCGTGCCCGGCTGGTCGTGGCACGGCGGCTGCCGTGAGGCGGCGCGCGGGCGGGATCAACCGGCCGCCGGCAGTGTGAACTCGTAGACCAGCGCGTCCTGTCCGGCGTCCACAAGGAGGTCCGTGATCTCCAGGGGTCGCTCGTACTGGTCGTGCACCCGCCGGACGACCCGCACCGACGGCGTGTCCGCGAGCCGGGTGATGGTGTCGCGGTGGTGCAGGGCCAGGCCCGCCCGGCGCATCCAGTCGTAGGCCCGCCGCAACTGCGCCGAGGCGGTGCCGTCGGCACGCTCGCGGTAGCGGGCCAGCTCCTCGACCTCGGCGAGCGCCACGGCGGAGAACGAGGTCACGGCCGTCCGCCGGCCGATTCCGTCGGCGGTCGCGGAGGTGTAGCGGTGCACCAGGGTCGGCCGGCCCGGCGCCAGGCCCAGTGCCGCGGCGTGTTCCGGCGACGGCGGCTCCCAGGCGACGGTGGCCCGGTCGCCGGTGCGGGGCTCCGCCGCCCGGGCACCCACCGGGAAGGTGAGGGAGGCCGGGCTCTGGGCCGGTGAACTGGGCAGGGTGGTGTGACTGCCCCGCCGGTCGGTGGCGAGCAGGCCGTCCCGGCGCAGCACCTCCAGGGCCTGCCGTACGGTCTCCCGGCTCACCCCGAACCGCTCGGCCAGCCGGCGTTCCCCCGGCAGCCGTTCGCCCGGAGGGACGGCCCCGTCGCGCAGCTCGCCGAGCAACCGCGCGGCAACCCGCCAGTACAGGGGCTGCCCTTCGGAGAGGGTCGTGAGGGCGGTGAGGGGGTGGTCGTGCGGGGTGGTGCGGGCCATGCCGCGCCCTCCTGTTGGTGACGTGCGGTAGCCGCGCGGGCTCGGTGCGCCACCAGAACTACCATTGGTCTAAACCAACTGGGAAGGGCGGACCGTCGGTTCGGCCGAAACCTCACCCGCGCGTCGACCGCCCGTCACCGCGTCACAAGGCGCCGTACAGGGCGACGCGCCCGGGGCGGGGCCGAGGCGGGGTCATGGGGGCGCCGTGGGACCGACGGCCCGCCCGGCTCAGACGTACGAGCGCAGCCAGCGCAGCTTGGCGGCCTCCTGGAAGGGGCCTCCGCCCTCGTGGTCGTTGAAGTCGTACACCTCTATCGACTTGTCGTCGTGGGCCCAGGCGTTGAACGCCGCGAAGACGGTCGACGGCGGGCAGGTCTGGTCCTCCAGGGCCGCCGAGAACAGGGCGGGCGCCCGGCCGCGCGCCGCGAAGTGCACGCCGTCGAAGTAGGAGAGCGTGCGCAGCGCGTCCTCGGTGCGGCCGCGGTGCGTTTTGAGGTACAGGCCGATCTCCCGGTAGGGGTGCCGGTCGGTGAGCTTGACCGCGCGCGGGAAGTCGCTGAGGAAGGGCACGTCCGGCGCGACGGCCGTCAGGTCCGGCACCAGGCCGCCGACGGCGATGGTGATGCCGCCGCCCTGGCTGCCGCCGAGGGCTACCGTGCGGGACGGATCGGCCAGCGGGTGCGAGCGGGCCGCCTCGACCGCGCGCACGGCGTCCGTGAAGACGCGGCGGTAGTAGTAGTTCTCCGGGGCGTCCAGGCCGCGGGTCATGAAGCCCGGGTACGAGGGTGTGCCGCCGACGGGATCCGCGGTTCCGCCCCCGCCGCCCCAGGCGCTGCCCTGGCCCCGGGTGTCCATCACGAAGTGCGCCCGGCCCGTGGACGCCCACAGCAGGTGCTCGTGCGGCAGTCCGCGCCCGCCGCCGTATCCGACGAACTCCACGACCAGTGGCAGCGGTTCCTCGGCCGTGGCAGGCAGGAGCAGCCAGCCCTTCACCGGGTGACCGCCGAACCCGGCGAACGTCACGTCGTACACCCGCACGGTGGACAGTCCCGTCTCGACCGGTTCGAAGCGTGCGTCCAGATCGTGTTCCCGGGCTTCCTCGAGCGTCTTGCTCCAGAACGCGTCGAAGTCCTCGGGCTCGGCCGACGCGCTGCGGTACGCGCGGAGTTCGTCGAGCGGAAGGTCGAACAGGGCCATCGAGAACCGCCTTTGCGGGGGAGACAGTGCCGGAGCGTGCGGATGATCACACCGTACGTGAATGATCGGAGGTCTCGCCAGATCCCCGCTGGGACCGGCTGGGGAACGGCCGTCACTGGTCGACGTTCGATCCGTCGAACCGCAGGTCAAGGGATTGGTCGGTCCTTGTGGGCGGGCGCGTGGAGTGGGACGGTTCGCCGATGGCCGGTCCGGTGGTCGGGTGACCGGAGGCGTCGTCACGCCCGGCGATGCGTCCACTGCGGCTCGGTGAGGGCCCAGTCGCGGTCCCACCCGGCCATCCGGCGCCGCAGCAGCACCGTCCGTACGGCGCGGTGTGCGAGGAGCACCGTGAGTGCCGCCCCGATCGTGGTGCACGCGCCGACGGCGACGCTGTGCTGCCGGACCGCCGCACCGTCCGCGGGCGGTGGCACGCTCCGGCCTCGGGAGTCCAGCCACACGTCGACCGTGTCACCGTGCCGGGTACCGGCGGGCACGCGGGCCGAGGTGCTCCGCTCGGTGCCGCCCGGCGTGCTCCAGCGGACGGTCGTACGGTACGAGTGCCGCCCGCCCGCCTCCACCGACGGCAGGGTGTGGGGGGTTTCGCCGGTCACCGCGGCGCTGACGCGATGCCGCTCCGCCCGCTGCTGCGCCGCGACCGCCCGCGCCTCCCCGTGGCCCCACCGGGCGGCGACGGCCCCCAGCAGCGGTGCCCCCGCGGACAGCAGCACGACGACAGCCAGCACCGCCCACGCCTCGACGACGTCGGACCGGCGCCGCAGCGGATTGCGCCGCAGGCGCCAACCGCGCACCCGGGTTCGCATCTCGACCTCCTCGCGATCACCGCGACCGGAGGCCGGACGGCCGTACGAGAGCGGGGCCGCCGTGTCTCCGTGTCGCGCCACGCGTGCGAGTGCCCGCACCGGTCCGGTATCCCGTGCGGCGGACCCCGCCCACCATGTCGCCCACCCCGGAACGAGTGCCGGACGACCGTTCCGCGCCGCGGACAGGTGCCCCGGGGGACACCGGGGAAACCCCGTCCGGGCGAGGGGCGTCAGTGGCTGGGGGTGGGTGGTGGCTGGTCGCGCCCACGCGGCCCGGCGGCAGGCCGACGCGGCCCCGCGCCGATGGGGGCGCTCCGTGCCGGGCGCGGGCTCCCTCCGGGCGCGGGCGGCCGAGGGGATGGTTCGGGCGGTTCGGCCGAAGCCGACCGAAGTCAAGCCAGGGCAACCGAAGCCGACCAAAGGCAACCGAAGCCGGCGGCAGTCAGCCGAAGCGCTCGATGCGTACCCGGTGCACCGGTTGGCCTGCCGCCACCAGCAGCCGGGACGCGTGCTCCGCGAAGGAGTTGGAGCCGCACACGTAGGCCTCCCAGCCGCCGGCGGGTGGCTCGGCCAGCAGCGGTGCCAGATGAGCGGCCGTCATCCGGCCCACCGGCGTCCCGGCCGGCGCGCTCCGGGTGAACACGGGCGTCGTCTCGGCGCCGAACTCGCGGGCGTAGATCAGGTCCCTCGGGCTGCGCGCGGACACCAGCAGCCGCAACGGCACCGTCAGCCCCCGCGCCCGGTGGTGCCGCACCATCGACATCAGCGGCACGACACCGGAGCCCGCGCCCAGCAGCAGGGCGGGCCGGTCGCCGGGCCAGGCGAAGAAGCCGCTCAGCGGGCCGCGCACCTCGATCCGGTCACCGGGCCGGGCCACCGTGTGGAACCAGCCGGAAACCTCACCGTCCGAGACGTGGTCGAGGGTCAGCTCGATGTGCCCGGAGTCGTCCGGCGCGGACGCCAGCGAGTAGTGGCGCTGGGCCACGTAGCCGTCCTCGGCGGTCAGCCGGAGCATCAGGTGCTGGCCGGGCAGATGGCCGGCCCACCCGGGCACCGCGAACCGGAAGGTGGACGCGCGGGGCGTCTCGCGGCGGATCTCCGTGAGCGTGGCCGTCTGCCACGTCCCGGCCACCTCGCCGTTCACCTCGATGCGGCCGGGTACGGCGAACCGCGCCGGGGGAGTGAAGGACCCGGCCGTGTGCGTCGCTGTCTCAGTCACCGGAGTACCGCTGCTCCTGCCAGGGATTGCCGCGCGCGTGGTAGCCGTTCTGCTCCCAGAAACCCGGTTCGTCGTGGTCGAGGAGTTCCAGTCCGGCGATCCACTTCACGCTCTTCCAGAAGTAGAGGTGCGGTACCACCAGCCGTGCCGGGCCGCCGTGCTCGGGGGCGAGCGGCCGGCCGTCGTACTCCCACACGATCCAGGCGCGCCCGCCGGTCAGGTCCGCGAGCGGCAGGTTCGCCGTGTAGCCGGTGTGCGAGTGGGCGACGGCGTGTGTGGCGGACGGCAGCGGGCGCACCGCGTCCAGGAAGGCGTCCAGCGAGACTCCGCCGAACCGCACCCCGAACTTCGACCAGCCGGTCACGCAGTGGATGTCGCCCGCGTACGCCGACGCGGGCAGCCGGTGCGCGGCGGCCCAGTCCCAGGTACGGGGCTCGGCCGCCAGTCCGCCCACACGGAAGGACCAGTCGGCGGGCGACAGGTCGGGCGTGACCTCGGCGGACAGCACGGGCCAGTCGTCGCCGGCGTCGTACTGGCCCGGCGGCAGCCCCGGCCGGGCGCCGCGCGGGCGTCCGGTGAAGCCTCGGGTGGTGTTCATGCGGTGGAGCCTTTCGGGCCGCCGTGAAGGGACGCTCGCGGCCGGCGTGGTTCAGTGCGTACGCGTTCAACCGTACGTGGCCCCGCGGTGGTCCTCGGCTCCGGTCCTCACTTCTCGTTCTCGGCCGGTGCGGCCCCCTGCCACGCGTTGTACCGCTCCAGATACGCGGCGAAGCGGGTCAGGTCCTCCTCGGGCCAGTTCGCGAGCCGCTCCCGGAAGGCCGTCCGGCGGCTGTCGGTGACCTGGGCCAGGATGCGCCGCCCGGCCTCCGTCAGGTGCAGGACCTGGACGCGGTGGTCGTCGGGGTCGACGCGCCGCTCGACGAGGTCGGTGCGCTCCAGGGCGGACACCTGGCGGCTGACGGTGGACTTGTCCAGGGCGTAGTGGGCGGCCAGGTCGGTGGCCCGGCAGCCGTCCCGCTCCTCCAGATGACCGAGCAGTGTGTACGACACCAGGGACAACTCGGGGTGCATGCGGCCCGCCGAGGCGCGGGCACGGCGGGCGAAGGCCGTCATCTCCCGCTGGATGGTCTCCACGGCCGCGTCCGCCGGGCGGTCGCCGGGGGTGACAGTCGTCTCATCGGGCGTCTCGGCTGCCGTCACAGGTCCTCCTCCGCTTTGCTAGTTGTATAGTACAACTTGAAATGAAGAGTTGTATAAGCCAACCACTTCCGTCCGCCGAACCAGTCATTGGAGGATGTGAGCGATGAGGTCGCACGCCCTGCGCCACGTGCTCACGCACCTGATCACCCCGCTGCTGATGTGCGTCGGGATGGGACTCGCGTACATGGGGGCCTTCGTCACCCCCGAGCCGAACTACCTGCCCGTCGCCGTCGTCGGCTCCGGGCCCGAGGCGAAGGTGCTCGCCCAGTCCGTCGAGGACCAGGCCGGCGACGACCTCGACGTACGGACCGTCGCCACCCGCGCCGACGCCGTCGACCTGCTCGAGTCCCGCGACATCACCGGCGCCTACCTGCCCGGCGACAAGGCGCCCGAGGTCGTGGTGGCCACCGCCGCCTCCGACATGGGCGCCATGGCCGCGGAGAAGGTCTTCACCCCGCTCGCCGAGCAGCGGGGCGTCCCGCTGAAGGTGACCGACGTGGCCACCCCGGTCGACGACGACCCCACCGGCCAGGGGCTGTTCTTCCTGCTGATCGCCGTCAGCATCGGCTCCTACGCCTCCGTGGCCGCCCTCGGCGCCGCCGGTGCCGCTCTGCCGATGCGCGTCCGGGTCCTGCTGACACTCGGCGTCTCCGTCGTCGTCAGCGGTGTCGGCGCCCTGCTCGCCGGGCCGGTGTTCCATCTCGCGCACCACGACCTCGCCGGCCTGTGGGGCATGGCCTGGCTCTACGCCGCGGGCATCCTGTTCATCGGGGTCGGCCTGCACACCTTCCTCAAGCGGTGGACCACGCTCGCCATGATGGTGCTGTTCGTGATGCTCAACTTCACCAGTTCCGGCGGTTTGTTCCGGCCCGAACTGCAGAACGACTTCTTCGGCACCCTGCACGCCTTCTGGAACGGCGCGGGGTTCGTCGAGGGCGCCCGCGGCCTGCTCTACTTCGAGGGCGACGGGCTGGGCCGCAGCGTCTGGACCCTGGCCGCCTGGCTGCTGCTCGGCCTCCTGGTGACGGCGGTCGCCGCCCTGCGCGAACGGGGCGGCGCCGCACCGGCACCGGCCACCCTCCCGAAGCACGCGAAGCCGGACGGGCACAAGGCCGTGTCCGCGGCCGAGGAGGGCGCGGAGGAGGAGACGGAGGGGGCCGTCGGCGTCTGATCGTTGGGGTAGGGTGACCGGCGACCGCGGACAGCCCCGGTCGCCGGACGCCTGGGAGGTGAGACCCATTACCGCTGTGTCGGCCCGGGTGCTCTCACCTCACGGCAGTGCGGTCCCCGCCAACGGGTGACCGTGAGAGCGCCCTTCGGTTCTCGAAAGGCTCTCGGCCTCCATGCCTCCACTGTTCTCCGCGCCTGCCTTCCCACCCCCCTTCTCCGGCTCCCTCCCGTCTCCCGTCTCCGTCGTGGCCGCGCTCCGCGCCGCGGGCTGCGTCTTCGCGGAGGACGAGGCGGAGTTGATCCTGGGAGCCGCCCGCAGTGCGGGGGAGCTCACCGCCCTGGTGGACCGCCGCGTCACCGGGCTGCCCCTCGAACTCGTCCTGGGCTGGGCCGAGTTCCGCGGTCTGCGCATCGCCGTCACCCCCGGTGTCTTCGTCCCCCGGCGCCGTACCGAGTTCCTGGTGGCCGAGGCCCTCGCCCACGCGCCGGACGCGGCCGTCGTCGTGGACCTGTGCTGCGGCTCCGGCGCCGTCGGGGCCGCCCTGGCCGCCGCCCTCGGCCGGCCCGAGGTGCACGCCGCCGACGTCGACCGGGCCGCGGTGCGCTGCGCCCGCGGCAACCTGGCGGCCGCCGGCGGCCGGGTGTACGCGGGTGACCTGTTCGACGCGCTGCCCGACGCGGTGCGCGGCCGGGTGGACATACTCGCGGCCAACGTGCCGTACGTCCCCACCGGTGAGGTCGGCCTGCTGCCCGCCGAGGCCCGTGACCACGAGCCGCTGGTCGCCCTCGACGGCGGCACCGACGGCCTCGACGTGCTGCGCAGGGTCGCCGCCGAGGCGCCCCGCTGGCTCGCGCCCGGCGGCTGCCTGCTGGTCGAGACGAGTGAACGCCAGGCACCGGCCGCCGTCGAAGCCTTCACCCGCGCCGGCCTGACGACCCGCCTCGCGGTCTGTGACGAGCTGTACGCCCACGTGGTGATCGGCGTCAGGGACTGACCGCGCCCGGCCTGTCCGACGGCGTCGTGGCCCGGGCGATCAGCAGGGCCACGTCGTCGGAGTTCTCCGGTTCGTGCAGGGTGCGCAGGAGCAGGTCGCAGACCTCCTCCAGAGGGCGGTCCGGACCCTCCAGCAGGGCGAGGAGCGTGTCCAGCCGCTCGTCCAGCGGATGCCGGCGCGTCTCGACGAGACCGTCGGTGTAGAACACCAGCCGGTCGCCCGGCCCCAGGTCGACGGTGGTGGTGGCGAAGGCGACGCCGCCCACGCCGAGCGGCACCCCGGTCGGCAGGTCCAGCAACTCCGGCGGACGGCCGGTCCGCAGCCGGACCGGCGGCAGGTGCCCGGCGTTGGCGATCCGGCACTGCCCGAGGTGCGGATCGTGGACGGCGTAGAGACAGGTGGCGATGGCCTGGTCCAGGCCGGCCGTGGTCCGGTCGAGGTGCCCCAGCAGGAACGCCGGATCGAGGTCGAGGGCGGCCAGGGTGTTCGTCGCGGTGCGCAGCCTCCCCATCGAGGCCGCCGCCGCGACGCCGCTGCCCATCACGTCGCCCACCACGAGCGCGGTCTTGCGGCCCTCCAGCTCGATGACGTCGAACCAGTCGCCGCCGACCTCGCTGGTCGCCTCGGCGGGCTGGTAGCGGGAGGCCACCTCCAGCCCGCCCGTCACCGGCGGATGACTCGGCAGCAGGCTGCGCTGAAGGGTGAGGGCGGCGTCGCGGGCGTTCTGGTACCAGCGGGCGTTGTCGATCTGTACCGCCGCGCGGACGGCCAGCTCGCGGGCGAGCAGCAGGTCGTCCTCCCCGAACGGCAGCGGGTTGCCGACCCGTTTGAGGTCCAGGGCGCCGAGCACCTCGCCCCGCGCGATCAGGGGCACGGCCAGATAGGAGTGCACGCCCGCCCGGCGCAGCAGCTCGGCCGCCTCCGGTGAACGGGCGATGCGCGGCAGGTCCTGCGCCGTCACCCGCGCGACCATCACCGGCCGGCCGGTGCGTACGCACTCGGTGACCAGGCGGTCCGGCCCGTACCGGGCGACCTCGCCGGGCGGGTCGGCCGCCCGCAGCGCCTGCGGCGCGTTCTCCGCCTGGACCGCCAGGGTCCGGAGCATCGCCGGCTCGGCCGGTCCCAGGACGCTGCGCCGTCCCTTCACCACGGCGTCCAGCAGATCCACGGCCGCGATGTCGGCGAGGCCCGGCACGGCCACGTCGGTCAGCTCGCGCGCGGTACGGTCCAGCTCCAGCGTGGTGCCGATCCGCGCGGAGGCGTCGGCCACGGCGGCCAGCCGGCGACGGGCGGCCTCGGCCTCCGCGGCCGCCCGGTGCCGCTCGGTGACGTCCACGACCGAGACGGCCACGCCCAGCACGGCGCCGACGGCGTCCTCCAGCCGGTACAGCGAGAGCGACCAGGTGTGGTCCTCGTCCGGGTCGGCGGGGGTGCGTCCGGTCGCGGGCCGGTCGACGAGCGGCCGCCCGGTCTCCAGCACCCGGCGTGCCGCCGCCTCCAGGGCGTCGGCGTCCACCCGCGGCAGTACCTCGCGGACCGTCCGGCCGAGGTGTTCCTCGGCGGGGATGCCGTCGAGCCGCTCCAGGGACGGGTTGACCGAGACGTACCGCAGGTCGGTGTCCAGGACGGCCAGCCCGATCGGCGACTGCCGGATCACCCGCGTGGACAGCGCCACGTCGTGCTCCAGCCGGCGCACGGTCGAGCGGTCGGCCGCGAGTCCCAGCGCGTAGACGTCACCCCGGTCGTCCAGGAGACGCATGTTGCGGAACTCCACCAGCCGGGTGCCGCCGTCCTTGCGGCGCACGGGGAAGGCCCCGGCCCAGCTCCGGCCGGTCTTCATCACGTCGGCGAACAGCTTCACGACCAGGTCGAAATGGCGTTCGTGGACCATGACGCGGGCGGCGTACCGCCCCAGCACCTCCGGCGCCGAGTACCCGAACAGCTCCTCGGCCTGCGGGCTCCACAGCACGATCCGGCCCTCGGTGTCCAGCACGACCGAGGCCACGTTCAGTACATCGAGCAGCCCACTGGGCCGCTCCGGTCCGCGCGGCGACGCGGCGCCCGTGGCCGATCCGGCCGATCCGGCAGTTCCGGCTGCACTCATCCCACGCCCCGCCTTCGCCGTTCCACGCGCACGCCCTTGTGATGCCGACTCCCTCGCTCCACCGGGCACAGGGCCGCTCCAGGGCCTTGGCCCTCTCTCCCTCCCAGCATCACCCGGTACGGCGGCGACCGCCGTACGGAACACGGCCGAACTTGGTCTGCACATGACTAGGTGGGTGGGTCAGACTGTGCGCCGAGTGCGTACCCCCACCCTCACCCAGGAGCCCGCCCATGCCCCCGCATGCCCGGCAACGTTGTCACACGGTCCTGACCGGACTCGCCGTCCTCGCCCTCGCTCTCGCCCTCACCGGGCCGGCCGCCGCGGCGGCCCCGGCCGCCGACACCTGGACCGAGGTGGGCTCCGACCGAGCCGATCCGCTGACCGAGAGCCAGGGTCTGGCCTCCGTCGAGGTCCCGGCCGGCGGCCCCAACCGCTACACCGGCATCGGCACCATCCCCCTGGGTCTGAGTGTCCGGGGCTGGAACCACGTCGGCGACCCCGACGCCTCCTACGACGGCCACTACGTCGAGCCGTACCAGCGGGACGACGGGAACGCCAAGATGTTCCGCGTGCAGGCGCCGGACGGGCGCTGGTCGGAGTACGTGCACACGCTGAGCCCCGGCGAGGCGCTGAACAACTCGTGGTCCGCGATCTCCCCGGACGGCCAGTGGATGCTGGCGGGCGAGTGGGGCACGATGAACCGGCTGCTGGTCTTCCCGACACCCGGCGTCAACCCGGGCACTCGCCCTCGGCGAACCTCCCGCAGGCGGCCACCGTCCACCTGGACCACGCCGTGCGCGACGTCCAGGGCTGCGACTTCCTCGACGCGACCACACTGCTGTGCTCCTCCGACGATCCCGCGGGGACCCTCTTCGGCATCACCAAGCCGCTGCTGCGCATCGACCTGTCCGCCCCGCCGAACGGCACCGCGGACGTCACCGGCCACGTCACCGCCCTGCGGCAGCTGCCCCTGCGCAGCGCCTGCTCCGGCGCCTTCGAGGCGGAGGGCGTCGACTACGACCGCCGTACCGGCACCCTGCGCGTGATCGTCGTGTCGCCGGGCTTCTGCGTACTCACCGACAGCAAGACCTACCGCTTCACACGGGGCTGACCCGCCCCTTCGCGCCGGACCACAAGTGGTGCTTTTCTGGTGGTAGTGGCGGTATGGGCCCACGAGAGGAGCGATCACGATGGACGGTGAGCGACTGCATCCGGAGTCCGTCTCGGTGGAGCTGAGCGGGTGCAGCAAGGAGGACGCCCGGACCGTGTTCGACGCCCTGTGCACGTGCTTCTCCTCCGACCGGCGCTCGGAGGAGGTGCCCCGGGAGTACGACAGGGTGCGTCCCACCGTGTGGCTCGGCACCTTCGACGTGGCCGAGGCCAGGGGCGAGTGCGACCCGGCCCGGCTCACGGCGTCCGTGGAGGCCGACGTGCAGGGCGGCTACTGGGCGATCGACCGGTTCCGTACCACCCTGGACTCGTTGTTCACCGTGCACGACCTGAGCACGGCCTCCGGGGACCAGGAGCGGGAACTGCACGTACGGCTGGAGAGCCACTGAGCGAGGTCCGCCGGCGCGGCGGTGTGGCGTGCGCCGCCTTCTTGTGCAACTAGTTGCACAAGAAGGCGGCCGTCCTCTACAACAGAGGCACCACACCGCGCACGGAGGCCCCGATGAGCCGCTACCCCCACCTGCTGAGCCCGCTCGACCTGGGCTTCACCACGCTCCCCAACCGGGTCCTGATGGGCTCCATGCACGTCGGCCTGGAAGAGGCCGAGCGCGGCTTCGAGCGCATGGCCGCCTTCTACGCCGCCCGCGCCCGCGGAGGCGTGGGCCTCATCGTCACCGGCGGCATCGCCCCCAACGACGAGGGCCGGCCGTACGAGGGCGGCGCCAGGCTCACCACCGGGGCGGAGGCCGAGCGGCACCGCGTCGTCACGGAGGCCGTGCACCGCGAGGGCGGCCGGATCGCCCTGCAGATCCTGCACTTCGGCCGCTACGCCTACCACGCCGACCTGGTAGCCCCGAGCCCTCTCCAGGCGCCGATCAGCCCCCACGTACCCCGCGAGCTGACCGACGACGACGTCGAACGCACCATCGACGACTACGTCCGCACCGCCCGCCTCGCCCGCGAGGCCGGGTACGACGGCGTCGAGATCATGGGCTCCGAGGGATACCTGATCAACGAGTTCATCGCCGCGCGCACCAACCACCGCACCGACCGCTGGGGCGGCTCCTACGAGAACCGCGTGCGCCTGCCCGTCGAGATCGTCCGCCGGGTGCGTGAGGCGGTCGGCGAGGACTTCATCCTCGTCTACCGGCTCTCCATGCTGGACCTGGTCCCCGGCGGCTCCACCCTCGACGAGGTCATCACCCTCGCCAAGGCCGTCGAGGCCGCCGGAGCCACCATCATCAACACCGGCATCGGCTGGCACGAGGCCCGCATCCCCACCATCGCCACCTCCGTGCCGCGCGGCGCCTACACCTGGGTGACCAAGCGCCTGATGGGCGAGGTGACGGTGCCGCTCGTCACCACCAACCGCATCAACACCCCCGAGGTGGCCGAGGGTCTGCTCGCCGAGGGCGCCGCCGACATGGTGTCGATGGCCCGCCCGATGCTCGCCGACCCCGACTTCGTCGCCAAGGCCGCGGCCGGCCGCCCCGAGGCGATCAACACCTGCATCGGCTGCAACCAGGCCTGCCTGGACCACACCTTCAGCGGGAAGATCACCTCCTGCCTGGTCAACCCGCGCGCCTGCCACGAGACCGAGCTGGTCCTGGCCCCGGCCCGGCGGCGCAAGCGGGTCGCGGTCGTCGGCGCCGGACCGGCCGGACTGGCCTGCGCGGTGAGCGCCGCCGAGCGTGGCCACGAGGTGACCCTGTACGACGCGGCGGGCGACATAGGCGGCCAGCTCAACGTCGCCCGCAAGGTCCCGGGCAAGCAGGAGTTCGACGAGACGCTGCGCTACTTCCGTACGCGGCTGGAGGAGCACGGCGTCGACGTGCGCCTGAACACCCGCGTGGAAGCCGACGACCTGGCCGGCCACGACGAGGTCGTCGTCGCCACCGGCGTCACCCCGCGCACCCCGGACATCCCCGGCGTCGACCACCCGAGCGTCGTCGGCTACCTCGACGTGCTCCGCGACGGCGCCCCCGTCGGCGACCGGGTGGCGGTCCTCGGCGCGGGCGGTATCGGCTTCGACGTCGCCGAGTACCTCACCGACGGCGGCGACAAGGCGCACGAGGACCCGGCGACGTACTTCCGCCTCTGGGGCGTCGACATGGACTACCGCGCGCCCGGCGGCCTCGCCGCACCCGAGCGGCCCGCACCGCCGCGCACCGTGCACCTGCTCCAGCGCAAGACCTCCAAGGTCGGCGCGGGACTCGGCAGGACCACCGGCTGGATCCACCGCGCCGAGCTGAAGCACCGCGGCGTCACCATGGTCCCGGGCGTGCGCTACGACCGGATCGACGACGCCGGGCTGCACGTCACGATCGGCGACGAGTCCACGGTCCTGGAGGTCGACACGGTCGTCCTGTGCACGGGTCAGGAGCCGCGCCGCGGCCTGTACGACGACCTGGTCGCCGCCGGGCGCAGCGCGCACCTCATCGGCGGCGCCGACGTGGCCGCCGAGCTGGACGCCAAGCGCGCCATCAAGCAGGGCACCGAGCTGGCCGCGGCGCTGTAGGGGCGTGCGGGACCGGAGAACGCGCTTGTGCCGTCCCTAGGATGAGCGCATGTCACTCCCGCACGCGATCCTCACCGCCCTGGTCGAAAAGCCGTCGTCGGGGCTGGAGCTGACCCGCCGCTTCGACAGGTCGATCGGCTACTTCTGGTCGGCGACGCACCAGCAGATCTATCGCGAGCTGGGAAAGCTGGAGGCGGACGGCCTGATCCGCGCGCTGCCCGGACAGCAGCCGTCCCGCGGGCAGAAGAAGTCCTACGAGGTGCTGCCCGCGGGCCGCGCGGAACTGGCCCGCTGGGCCGCCGCCGCCCAGGACCCCAAGCCCCTGCGGGACACGATGCTGCTGCGGCTGCGGGCGGCCGCGGTGGTCGGCACCACCGGCATCGAGACAGACCTGCGACGCCATCTGGAGTTGCACGAACGGCAGTTGGCCGAGTACGAGGAGATCGAGACGCGGGACTTCCCGCCCGGGAGCGACAGTACCGAGGACCGGCTGCGGCACCTGGTGCTGCGCGCCGGCATCGACCTGGAGACCTTCTGGACGCGGTGGCTCAGACACGCCCTGGCGGAGTTCGCCGAGCTGCCGGGTGACGACCGGTCGCCGGGCGGTGACGGGCCCGCCGGGCGGTGACGGGCCCGCCGGGCGACGAACGGGCCGGCGGGCGGCGGACGGGTGTGAGCGCGTCCGCGGCTCAGAACCGGTACGGCTTCCGGCGGCGGCGCAGGAACCACGCCGCGGCGATGACCCCCGTGCCGACCAGCGCGCCGCCCGCCACGAGGGTGGCCGTGCCGTAGTCCTCGACGGCCCCGCCGAGACCGCCCAGGACGCCGCGTGGTGACGCGGAGGGAGAGGGTGACGGGGACGGGGACCGGCTGGGTGAAGGGGAGGGCGCCGGGGAGACGATGACGGTCTGGGAGCCGGCGGTGCTGTTGTTGGAGCACATGACGATGACCGTGTACGTGCCCGGGCTGATGCCGGACCAGGTGGCGGACTGGCCCGAGCTCGTGCCGGACAGTGCCACCTGGCGCCCCTCGGCGAAGTCCCCCTGGGCGCCGGTGAGCAGCGAGGCGGTGCCCCAACTGCCGCTCAGCTGGGCGCAGGCGGTGGTCGTGACCGACACCGTGGTCCCGGTGGTGCTCACGGAGATGCCCGGGCCCGCGGAAGCCGGCCCGGCGGCCAGGGCCACGGGCAGCGCGGCGGCGGCCGCCACGGTCAGGCCGGAGCGGAGAAGTGGCGATGAGATGCGCATGTGGACTGCTCTCCGGCGGCACGGTTGGCGGTACATCCCTTGCGCCGCCGAGATCGGGAACGCCCGTGCTGCCTCACGGGCAGCCAACAGGGCGGCGGCCGTGCCCGCATGCCGAGCGCGACCGCCCAGGTGACAGGCCGGCCAGGCCGGCCCGGCGCACCCCGGCCCGACCGTCATCCGCCGTCGCCCGTGGTCACCTTCCGCTCGTCCGAGAAGCCGCCCCAGGTCCCGTCGGACAGCCTGGCCCGGACGCGCACCCGGTGCGTGACACCGGACCGGCGCCCCGCGTAGAAGCTGTACTCGGCCCGGTCGCGCGGCGCGTCGCCGCCGTAGACGAGTGAGGTCGCCGGACGGCCGTCCAGGTGGATCCGGTACTCGGTGACCACACCGTCCGTGCGCGGCGGGACCCAGGTGAGGTCGATGTAGTAGGCCCCGTCGGCCTTGTGCGAGGCCGCGCGCAGTGCCTCGGGCGCCGTGGCACTGCCGTCGTCGGAGCCCGGGGTGGTGATCCGGACGGTGGCGCCGGAGGGGGAGACGTTGTCGGCGGCGTCCCGCGCCCGGACGGTGAAGGAGTAGCGGGTGCCCGCGCGCAGCCCCGTGACGACGGCCGCGGTCTGCCCGCCGCCGACGCTGTGGACCTTGGCGTCACCCTGGTAGACGTCGTACGACACCACTGCGCGGTCGTCGGTCGCGGCGGACCAGGTGAGCTGGACCGCCCGGCTGCCCGCCGCCCGGCCGCGGGTGCTTCCCGGGCGGGTCGGGGCGGAGTCGTCGGCGACCGCCGCGGGGGTGGTCGCCCGCACCTCCCGGCTGTGGGGTCCGAGCCGCCCGCCGGCGTCGCGCGCCCGCACGGTGAAGGCGTAGGCCGTCGAGGGGCGCAGCCGGGTGACGTCCACCATGCGGTCGGACGCCGGTACCTCCTCCACCAGGGTGCCGCCGCGATGGACCTCGTAGGTCTCGACGCCGTCGACCGCGTTCCACATCACGTGCACGGTCGTGGCACTGCCCGCCTCGGCGGTGACGCCCGTCGGCGCGCCGGGCCGCCCGCCGCTCTCGGCACCGCCGTCGCCCGTGCCCCAGCCGCAGGACGTGACCAGGACGAGCGCCCCGCAGAGCAGCGCGCAGCGCCGCGGAACGGGGCCGGGGAAGGGGACAGCGGGGACGGGAGCGTGGCGCACGGCGCTGCCTCCGGGGTGGCTCGGACGTGGCGGCAATGGTCCGGACCAATATGGCGCCAGTGACGCGGCCACATCAAGAGGGCGGTCGGAGTCGCGTCGGCACGGGCGGCCGGGCATGCACCGTCTGGCCCACAAAAGGTGGCCCCCCGCGCGATTCGGGGACAGATGAGGCCGAGTGACCGTCCATGTCCCCCAGGAGAGGCCACGATGTGCGTGTCCAGTCGCTGACTCTGGTCGCGGCCAGCGCCGCCCTGCTCGCCCCGACGACGTTCCCCGGCGCTCCGCTCCCGCCCCGTCCCGCCCCGCGGGTCCAGCCCCCGCCCGGGCACCAGCCCCACACCGACCCGGTCCGGGCGGGCAGGTCCGGCCCCCGGACCGGACCGGTGTCGCGACCCCAGGCCGGGCCCGCACTGCCGTCCGGCATCCGGTCCGGGGCCGGGGCCCGGCAGAAGGGCGGCGGACGTCAGGAGCCCGTCCGCGCCGAAGACCTGCTGGCGAGGGTGCGGGGCTGCGACCCCGTCTCGCACGGGCGCTACCGCACCGACGCCGGAGCGCCGGCGGACATCCCGGTCTGCGGCAGGGGAGACGCCGTGTACTGGAAGGCCGACCTGGACGTCGACTGCGACGGCCGGCCCGGCGACCGCTGCAACAGCGGCACCGACCCGTACTTCTCCTCCGCCACCGCCTACACGCAGTCGGACGGCCTGCCTCTGGACGCCGAACGCCTGCCCTACGTCGTCCTCCCCGAACCGAGCGACATCTGGGACCACCGCGAGCACGACGTCCACGGCGGATCGGTCGCGGCCGTCGTCTACGGGGACCGGGTGCGGTACGCGGTCGTCGGCGACGTCGGCCCACGCGACCTCATCGGTGAGGCCTCCTACGCCGCCGCGCGGTCGCTCGGCATCCCGGCCGACCCCCACGGGGGCGGTACGCCGTCCGGCGTGACGTACATCGTCTTCGAGGGCAGCGACGTCGAGCCCCTGGAGGACAGGGCCGCCGCCGAGAAGACCGGAGAGCGGCTGGCGCGGGAGTTCGTCGACGGCGGCCGGCCCGCCGACGCGCCGCGCGCGGCGGGTCGCCCCTGACGGTGGCGCGGAGGGGACCTCAGACGGCGGACCAGCCGTCGTCGACGGGCAGGATCGCGCCGTTGATGTTGCTCGCCGCCTCCGAGGCGAGGAACACGATCGCCGCGGCCTGCTCCTCCGGCTGCGACACCCGGCCGAGGTTGACGAAGTGCGGGCCGAGCGTGGCCGGCCCGTGGGCGCCCTGCTCGGCGTCGACGGTGATGGCGGTCTGTGTGCCGCCCGGACAGATGGCGTTGGCGCGGATGCCCCGCCCCCGGTACATGACCGCCAGGGACTTGGTCAGCCCCACCACGCCGTGCTTGGAGGCGGTGTAGGCGGCGCCCGCGGCGCTGCCGCGCAGGGCCGCCTCGGAGGCGGTGTTCACCACGGCGCCCCGGCCCGCCGCCAGCATGTGCGGCAGCACCGCGCGGCTCAGCAGGAAGGGGGTGGTGAGGTTGACCCTCAGGATCCGCTCCCACTCGGCGTCGCTCACGTCCGCGAGCGCCGACATCCGGTCCATGATCCCGGCGTTGTTCACCAGGACGTCGACGCCGCCGAACCGCTCGACCGCGGTCGCCGTCACCCGGTCGACGACCGCCTGCTCGCTCAGGTCGCCCGTCACGGCGACGGCGGTGCCGCCCGCCCGCTCGATCTCCTGGACGGCCGCGTCCGCGCCCTCGGCGTTGAGGTCCGCCAGCACGACCCGGTCGCCCTGCGCGGCGAACGCCAGGGCGGCGGCCCGCCCGATGCCCGATCCCGCTCCGGTGACGATGACACTGCGCCCGCCCGGTCCGCCGGTCATGTGGTGCTCCTTCGTGTGAGGTCCCGGGGACGTCGTGCCCGCTGCCCGGCCACCCTACGACTTAATGTCGGTGAGTGACAAAAATTAGTCGTGGAGAATCCCGGGAGGAACACCACCGGCGTCGGAGGAACAGATGGCCGCAGCTCGCGGACGCACAGGAAGACCGCCCCTGACCGAGGAGCGCAAGGCCGAGATCCGGCTGGAGATCGCCCGCGCCGCCGTGGACCTCTTCGTCACCCAGGGGGTCGCCGCGACCACGGGCGAGCAGATCGGCCGGGCGGCCGGCATCTCCGCACGTACGGTGTGGCGCTACTTCCCGACCAAGGAGAGCTGTGTACGACCGCTGCTCGCGGCCGGTATCGAGCTGATCGCCGACTCGCTGCGGCAGTGGCGGCCCGGCCGGCCCCTCGACGAGGCCTTCGACTTCGAGCAGCGCGCGGCGGACGACGACCGCCTCCTCGCCGGACCCGCCCAGGCCACCGTCGGGGCACTGGTACGGCTGACCCGCACCGAACCGGGCCTGCGCGCGGTCTGGCTGCAGACCTACGACGAGGCCGAGCCGGCGTTCGCCCGCGCACTGGCCGAACGGGCCGGGCTGCCCGCCGAGGACCTGCGGCCGGCGATCCAGGCGGCCATGTTCAACGCGGCGCTGCGCGCGGCCGTCGAACACCACGCCTGGCACACGGCCGACGGCCGCGCCGACGCCGCGACGGCGCGGGCCGAACTGGCCAAGACCCTGCGCACCGCTCTCAGGGCCGCGGCGGCCGGCCTCTCCTGACGGACCGCGCCGCGCCGGTCGCGCGACCGGCGCGGCGCGGCGGGGGAGCGCCCTCCCGCCCGGCGCACCGGACGTTCCAGCCACACCTGCCGATTACACCTGCCGGTCACACCTTCCGGTAGGAGTACGCCTCCGCGGCCGCCGCCTCCACGGCCGCGAGGTCGGCGCCCGTCGCGGCTGTGACGACCGCGGCCACCGCGCCCTCGACGAACGGGGCGTCCACCAGACGGGTGTTCTCCGGGAGTTCGTCGCCCTCGGAGAGCAGCGCCTTGACGGTGAGCACCGCGCTGCCGAGGTCGGTGAGGACGGCGACCCCCGCGCCCCGGTCCACGGACGCGGCAGCGGCCGAGACCATCTCGTAGCTGGTCCCGAACCCGCCGGACGCGGTCCCGCCCGCCGGCGCGATCGGCACCGTCACGCCACCGCCCGACAAGGCCTTCGCCAGTTCGGCCACGGACGCGGCGACCTCGGCGCTGTGCGACACCAGCACGATTCCGACCAGCTTCCCGTCACTCACCGGCCGCCTCCTCCAGAGCCGCGACGAGCAGCGCCGCCGATGTGGCGCCGGGGTCCTGGTGCCCGATGCTGCGCTCGCCGAGATAGCTCGCCCTGCCCTTGCGGGCCCGCAGCGGCACGGTCGCCCCGGCCCCCTCCTCGGCCGCGGCGCGGGCCGCGGCGAACGAGTCGCCGAGGGCCTCCACGGCGGGCACCAGGGCATCGATCATGGTCTTGTCACCCGGCGCGGCACCCCCGAGCGTCCGGACGGCGTCCACCCCCGTCCGCAACGCCTCGGCCAGCTGATCCGGACTCACCTCCGCGGCGTCCCCGAGCGCCTTGCCGGTGCGGCGCAGCAGCGTCCCGTACAGCGGCCCCGAGGCGCCGCCGACCGTGGAGATGAGCCGGCGCCCGGCGAGCGTGAGAACCGCGCCGGGCGTGTCGGGCGCCTCCTCCTCCAGCGTGGCCACCACGGCCGCGAACCCGCGCTGGAGATTGCTGCCGTGGTCGGCGTCGCCGATGGGCGAGTCGAGGGCGGTGAGCCGTTCCGCCTCGCGGTCGACCGACGCGGCGGCCGCCGTCATCCAACGGCGGAAGAATTCGGCGTCGAGCACTGGATCTCCTTGCCTGGTAGGTACGTGGTGATCCCTTCCCCGCCCACCGTCACATGCCCCACCTCAGGCCCGGCGTCTTCACCGGCGCGTCCCACAGTCCGAGCAGCTCCTCGTCGATCTCGCACAGGCTCACCGAGGCCCCCGCCATGTCCAGCGAGGTGACGTAGTTGCCGACGAGGGTGCGGGCGACGGCGACACCGCGCTCGCCGAGTACGCGCTGCACCTCGGCGTTGAAGCCGTACAGCTCCAGCAGCGGCGTCGCGCCCATGCCGTTGACCAGGACCAGGACGGGACCGCGCGGGCCGAGGTCCGTCAGGACCGCGTCCACGGCCGCCTCGGCGATCTCCCCCGAGGTCATCATCGGGCGCCGCTCCCGGCCGGGCTCGCCGTGGATCCCGATGCCGAGCTCCAGCTCACCGGCCGGCAGGTCGAAGGTCGGGCTGCCCTTGGCCGGCGTGGTGACCGCGCCGAGCGCGACGCCGAAACTGCGGGAACTGTCGTTCACCTGCCGGGCGATCGCCTCCACCCGCTCCAGCGGCCGGCCCTCCTGCGCGGCGGCCCCGGCGATCTTCTCCACGAACAGCGTCGCCCCCGTACCGCGCCGCCCGGCCGTGTAGAGGCTGTCCGTCACCGCCACGTCATCGTTGACCAGGACCTTGGCCACCTGGATGCCCTCGTCCTCGGCGAGTTCGGCGGCCATGTCGAAGTTGAGCACGTCACCGGTGTAGTTCTTGACGACGAACAGCACCCCGGCCCCACTGTCCACGGCCGCCGCGGCCCGCACCATCTGGTCCGGCACCGGCGAGGTGAACACCTCGCCCGGACAGGCCGCCGACAGCATCCCCGGACCCACGAACCCACCGTGCAGCGGTTCGTGCCCGGAGCCGCCCCCCGACACCAGGGCGACCTTCCCGGCCACGGGAGCGTCCCGCCGCACGATCACCCTGTTCTCGACGTCCACGGTCAACTCGGGATGCGCGGCCGCCATACCGCGCAGCGCGTCCGCGACCACGGTCTCGGGGACGTTGATGAGCATCCTCAAGGGTTCCTCCTACTTAGTGCCGACTTCGGTGACGGAGCGTCAGATCGATTGGACGGCCGGGCGGCCGGACGAGTCCCGGCCGGGGCGCCGCTGTCGGCAGTATCGGCCTTGTGGCGGCGAAGGTCACGCGTGGCAACGCCTCCGCGTGTGAACACTGATCGGATGCCCTCTCGAGCCGGGTGCGGCCGCTCAGCCGGCCGGGCCGTCGCCGTCGGCGGCGCCGCGCAGCAGCCGGGCCGTGCGCTCCTCCACCCCGGCCGCGGAGGACGCGAACTCGGGGGTGTCGAAGACCTCGCCCTCGATCGGGTCACCGGGCATCGCCGTCTCGTCCCATTCGACGGCACCCGTGGCGGTGTCCACGGTGGTGGCGTAGGCGGGGACGTCCAGGACGGTGAGGACACGGACGGGACGGTCGGGGGAGGCGCCGACGGCGGCCAGCGCGGCGGAAGGGGCAAGGGCGCCTGCGGACTGTTCCAGGACGGCTGTGGCCGCCGGGGCCGGCGATGGTGCCCCGGGCGGGGTGGCAGCGGGCCGTCGCCGGGTGGCAGTTCCTTCCGCGTCACCGGTTCCTCCCGCTCCTGCGGTCTCTCCCGCTCCTGCGGTTCCTCCCGCTCCGTCGCCGTCGCGCCAGGCACGCAGCAGCGCGCGCAGATCACGCTCCAGGTCCTCCTGGCCAGGGGCAGCCCCGCCCCGGGTGTCCTCGCCCCGGGCCTTCTCACGGGCGGCCGAGACCAGCGCCGTCGGGGTGGCCTTGGGGTGGACGCGGACGAAACGCGGCATGATCGCGATCTCGTGGCGGAACATCCGGATCATCGCGACGACCGCGAGGGCGTAGACGACCGAGAGGGGTGCGGCGCTGGCGATGGAGCTGACCTGGAGGACGGTCAGGGCCGCTTCGCCACCCGCAAGGAGCAGCAGCGCACCGGCGACACCGATCATCACGGCCCAGAACACGCGTGTCGTTCGCGGAGTCTCGGTGCTGCCACCGTGGGAGAGGACGTCGATGACCAGCGCGCACGAGTCGGAGGAGGTGACGAAGAAGAGGGTGATCACCAGGAGTGCGACGACGGAGAGGGCGACGGCCATACCGGACCCGCCGGTCAGCTGCTCGAACAGGGTGAAGAGCGTGGTGTTGGTGTCGACCGAGCCGCCCTCGCCGACCATCGAGCCGTTCTTGAGCTGTTCCAGGATGCCGGTGCTGCCGAATACCGTGAACCAGACGACGGCGATCAGGGTGGGAGCCAGCATGACCCCGAAGACGAACTCGCGGATGGTGCGGCCGCGCGAGATGCGGGCGATGAACATGCCGACGAACGGCGCCCAGCTAAGGAACCACGCCTGGTTGAACAGGGTCCAGCCGAGGGTCCAGCCGTCGTCCGCGCCGGCGCCGGTGACCAGGGCCAGCTTCGGCAGGGTCTGCAGGTATTCGCCGGAGTTCTGTACGAAGGACTGGAAGAGGAAGGCCGTCGGGCCGATCAGGAGGACGGCGAGTGCCAGCAAGGCGGCGAGGCTCATGTTGGCGTTGGACAGCCAGCGCACGCCCTTGTCGAGACCGGTGACCACGGAGATGGTGCCCGCCACGGTGACGATCACGACGAGGACCAGCAGCAGCCCCTTGGACGGCTGGAACCAGCCCAGATGGGCGAGGCCGGCCTGCATCTGCAGTACCCCCTGGCCGAGCGAGGTGGCGACGCCGAAGACGGTGCCGACGATGGCGAAGACGTCGATGGCGTGGCCGGCCCAGGACTCGATCAGCTTGCGGCCGAAGACCGGCTCCAGCAGCCAGCGGATCGACAGCGGGCGGCCGCGGCGGAAGGACATGTAGGCGAGGCCCAGGCCGACGACGGCGTAGATGGCCCAGGCGTGCAGACCCCAGTGGAACAGGGCGGCGCCGATCGCGAAGCGGCCGGCCTCGGCGGAGCCCGGTTCCACACCGGCGATCTCCGGCGGCGACATCATGTGGGTCAGCGGCTCGGCCACCCCCCAGAAGACGAGCCCGATGCCCATGCCCGCCGAGAACAGCATGGCGAACCAGGCGAACCGGGAGAACACGGGGCGCTCGTCGTCCCGGCCGAGGCGGATGGCGCCCGCCCGTGAGCACGCCACCCAGAAGGCGAAGACCACGAACACGGTGACCAGCAGGACGTACCACCAACCGATGGTCCGGCCGATACCGTCCCGCAGTTCGGTGAAGGCGTCCTGCGCGTCCGTTCCGTATACGGACCCGTACCACGTGGCGAAGGCCAGCGCGGCGATGATGATCGCCAGAGCCGGCAGGAACACCGGCTTGCTCAGGCTTCGCCAGGCTGCGGTGACGGGGTTCGCTTCCGGCCGCGTTGCGGACTGGGCGCCCACACGTACTCCCTTCGCTCGGCAGCCGTGCGGGCCCGGCTGTACCCCGCCCCCGAGCACTCGGCCTCGCACTGTCGGTGGCGGAGCGCACTCGACGCCACCTGGCTACACTGATCTGTGTAATTCGTCTGGCAGGCTAGGTATACAGATCAGTGGAAGTCAAAACGGCGGAGTCCGGAGGCAGGGCTTGGAGCAGCGAAGAAGCCGGTCGGCGGAGCGTTGTGACGCCCCGCGTGCCGCCACGGTCCCGCCCTCCGTGGAGGCCCCGAGCCTCACTCCCCGCGCCCGTCTCGTCCTCGCGACGGCGTCCCGGCTCTTCTACGAGAACGGCATCCACGCCGTCGGCGTCGACCTGATCGCGGCCGAGTCGGGGGTGACCAAGCGCACCCTCTACAACAACTTCGGTTCCAAGGACGCCCTGGTCGTCGCCTACCTCCGGCAACGGCACGCGGACTGGTGGCAGCGCCTCGAGGAGGGCCTGGCCACCGCCCCGGCGCCTCGCGCCCTGACTCTCTTCGACGTCTACACCGAGGACGCCCTGACCAGCACCCGTGGCTGCGCCTTCCTCAACGCCGCCGCCGAACTGCCCGTGGAGCACCCCGCCTTCGCCGTGATCCGGGCGCACAAGGGTGCGGTCGAGCGGCGCCTGGGTGAGCTGATCGCCGAGGACCGTCCCGTCGCCGACGGCCCCCACCGCCTCGCCCGGCACCTCTTCCTCCTCCTGGAGGGCGCCTTCGCCCACCACGGGGTCCACGGCCGGAGCCTGCTCACGGAAGCCCGCGCCATCGCGCGGGAGTTGCTGGCCTGACCGGGCCCACGCCCCGGGCCTCTCCCCGCTCCTGCCGTCGCGACGAGAGGCCCGGGGCGGGCGGTCGGGTAATGATCACCGCGGCCGCGGCCGCGGGCGCCGGGTGGACGGAACCACGCCCGCGGATTCCTGGAGGGGTGCGCCCGGTTCGTCGTCGGTGACTCCCGCGTAGAACGCTTCCGACCGGGAGCGCGCCGGTGGTTTCCGGCTGATCCGGGGGGCCTCGGCGACCGGACGGGAGCGGGTGCCGGGTGATCTCTTACGCGCTCCGCTTGACCTTGACACGGTGACAAGGCCTTCACTGGGTCGAGGAGGTGGTCCCGATGACCCTGCCGGAACAGGACATGAACACGCCGCCGGCCCTGCGGGGGCTGGAGGACGACCACGCGTCGGTGCGGCTGCGTACGGCGATGGCGGTCGGAACGGCCCCCGACCCGCGGTACGTCGGCAGGCTCGTCGAACGCTGCGCGACCGAACCCGACTTCCAGGTACGGGAGATGCTGACATGGGCGCTCACCCGGCACCCGGCGTCCACGACGGTCCCGAGGCTGGTCGACGAGGTGAGGTCGGAGCGTGCGCAGGCACGCGGCCAGGCCCTGCACACACTGTCCAAGATCGGTGACCGCCGGGCGTGGCCGGCCCTCACCCGGGCGCTGCTCGCCGACGCCGACGACGAGGTGGCCCGGAGCGCCTGGCGGGCGGCGGTCGTGCTCGTGCCCGACGATGAGGAGGGCGAGCTGGCCGACGCGCTGGCGACACAGCTCGGACGTGGGGGGCGCGAGACGCGGCTGAGTCTCAGCAGGGCACTGATCGCGCTCGGTGAGGTGATCCTGCCGACGCTGCGCGCGGCGATGACGGACGCCGCCCCGCAGGTGCGCGCGCACGCGATCGCCACGGAACGGCTGCTGCGCGATCCCGATGCCGGCTTCGGGTTCGCGATCGACGAGGCGAAGCGTGTCGTGGCCCTCGGCCCGTACGGCCAGGAGGGGTGACGGGCGGTGCTGATCGGTGAGGTGGCACGGAAGTCGGGGGTCAGCGCCCGCATGCTCAGGCACTACGAGTCGCTCGGCCTGGTGCGCCCCACGGGCCGGACCGGGGCCGGCTACCGGGAGTACTCCGGCGAGGACTGCCGGCGCGTCTTCCACATCGAGAGCCTGCGGTCACTGGGGCTGTCCCTGCGCGAGGTCGGGCGCGCGCTCGACGACCCCGCTTTCGTGCCGTCCGACCTCGTCGAGGACCTGATCCGGCGGACCCGAGAGCGCATCGCGGCCGAGACGGAGCTGCTCACCCGGCTCCGTCGGATCGGTAGCGCCGAACCCGAGGGCTGGGAGGACGTCCTCCAGACCGTCGCCCTCCTCCAGGCGCTGGGATCACAGAGCGCGGGCAGGCGTCAGAGCGCGGCCCTGGCCTTGGCCGACAAGGTCCCGGTGCCCGCGGAGGCACTGGTGGAGGCAGTGCTGAACGAGACGGACCCGAACGTCGCCGGAGCGCTCCGCTGGGCTCTGGCGCAATCGGATGGTGGCGGACTGGCACTGCTGACGGAGGGGCTCGGTTCACCCGTGGCCGCGGTGCGGGAGCGCGCGGTGCGTTCCATCACCGAGGTCCCGGACGGCGCGGCGACCGCGCTGCTGCGGGACGCGCTCACGCACCCGGATCTCGGGGTCCGCCGGTACGCGGCCCTGGAACTGGGTGCACGCGGGGACGCCGACGCGGTCCCCACCCTCGTCGACATGGTGGCCGAGGGCGCGAACGACGTCGACGCGGCGGACGCCCTGAGCGCGCTGGCGAGTCGTCCGGAGCTGGCGGACGGGATCGCCACCGGGCTCGTCGACCGTCTCGCCCACGGCGCCGCGCAACCGTCCGTGCGCCGACGGCTGACACAGGCGCTCGCCGACGTCCCGGGAGCGACGACGTCCCGCGCCCTCGCGGAGCTGACGCACGACGAGGACCGCGCCGTCGCGCTCACCGCCGCCTACCTCCTCGGCAGACGCGGCCCGGAGTGACGGCACCCTTCCAGTGCCGGAACCCTCCTCCGCCGCCCCTGTGCGGGCGCCGTCGAATCAGCTCGCCCCCGGCAGGGTCTTCAGTGCCGTCTGGGTCTCCCCGATGACGCGCTCGACCGGAGTGCTCAGGCAGTTTCTCGAACAGCCGCCGCCGGCCCTCGCGATGGGGCGCTCCGACAACGTCACGCCCGTCGGCGGCAGCAGCCCGGTCCGCCGCACGGACGAGATGCTCGGTGACCGGATATTGCGTACGGCGGGGTCGTCGGCCCCTCGACCCCACCGAGCGAGAGGGCAGGGCGGTCCGCGCGCTGCACCAGGACAGATACGGCCTGCTTCACCACCGCCCTGTACGAACGCTTCGGGACAGAGGTGGCGCAGCACGGCACCAGACTGGTCGGCCGCATCCTGCCCGCCCGGTCGCCGGGAGCGGACGGGCTCCACCGTGCCCAAGGCGACCGGGTGTTCGGAGCCGATGGACGAGCTGATGGCCTCGCTCCTACAGGGCGAAGCAGCGGGGCGCAAACCACTGGCGCACGGCGGACGAATCGATTGGCATCGATAACATTCTCTGCCATAGTTCCAACCCCCGACCGCTGGTGCCCTCCTGTGTCGTCCTCGCCCCTTCCCGACCGCTGGAGCCGTCACGTGAGCACGTCCCTCCCCGCCGCCCTGACGTACGGCGACGGCGCCCTCCTGCGGGACGGGCGCCCGTACCGCGTCCTTTCGGGCTCGCTGCACTACTTCCGGGTCCGCCCCGAGCAGTGGGCCGACCGGCTCCGGCGGCTGGCCGCCCTCGGCCTGAACACGGTGGACACCTACGTCCCGTGGAACTTCCACGAGCGCGCCGAGGGCGACGTCCGCTTCGACGGCCCGCGCGACCTGGGCCGCTTCGCCCGGCTCGCCCAGGAGGAGGGGCTGGACGTCATCGTGCGGCCGGGCCCGTACATCTGCGCCGAGTGGGACAACGGCGGTCTGCCCGCATGGCTGACCGGCACGCCCGGCATGCGGCTGCGCACCTCGCACGGCCCGTTCCTGGAAGCGGTCGACCGCTGGTTCGACGAGCTGATCCCGCGCGTCGCCGACCTCCAGGCCGGCCGGGGCGGGCCGGTGGTGGCCGTGCAGATCGAGAACGAGTACGGCAGCTACGGCGACGACCACGCCTACGTCCGCCACGTGCGTGACGCCCTCGTCGCGCGCGGAGTCACCGAACTGCTCTACACGGCGGACGGACCGACCCCGCTGATGCAGGACGGCGGCGACCTGCCCGGCGAACTGGCCGCGGCGACCCTCGGCTCACGTCCCGACCGGGCCGCGGAGCTGCTGCGCTCGCGCCGGCCCGGGGAGCCCTTCTTCTGCGCCGAGTTCTGGAACGGCTGGTTCGACCACTGGGGCGAGAAGCACCACGTCCGGTCGGCGCGGAGCGCGGCCGAGACCGTCGGCGAGATCCTCGACGAGGGCGGCTCCGTGAGCCTCTACATGGCGCACGGCGGCACCAACTTCGGCCTGTGGGCGGGCGCCAACCACGACGGCGGCCGGATCCAGCCGACCGTCACCAGCTACGACTCGGACGCCCCCATCGCCGAGCACGGCGCCCTGACACCGAAGTTCCACGCCCTGAGGGAGAAGCTGGCCGCGCTCGACGGCGCCGGAGCGGAGCGAGCCGAGCGTCCGCTGCCCGCCGATCCGCCGCTGCTGGCGCCCCGTCGGCTCCCGGTCACCCGGCAGGCGGCCCTGCTGGACGCGCTGCGCGCGGCGGCCGAGCCGGTACACGCACCGCTGCCGCTCAGCTTCGAGGAACTCTCCCTGGCCTCCGGCCTGGTGCTCTACGAGGCCGAGCCGCTGCTGCCGCCGGGGGACCACGAGGTGACCGTCACGGGTCTGCACGACCGCGCCCAGGTGTTCGTCGACGGCACACCCGCCGCCGTACTGGACCGCGAGAGCGCCTCGTTCACCGTCCGTGGCACCGGAGCACGCGTCCGGCTGGCGCTGCTGGTGGAGAACCAGGGGCGGATCAACTACGGCCCCCTGCTCGGCCAGGGCAAGGGCATCCTCGGCGGGGTGCGGGTGGAACGCCGGCTGGTGCACGGCTGGACGATCCGTCCGCTGCCGCTCGACGAGTGGACGCGGCAGGACACCGCCCGCGTCGCGTCGGCGGCCCCGCCGGACGGAAGGGCGGGCTTCGCCACCGCCACGCTGACCGTGGTCGAGCCCGCGGACACCTTCGTCGCCCTGCCGGGATTCGGCAAGGGATTCCTCTGGGTCAACGGCACCCTGCTGGGCCGCTACTGGGAGATCGGACCCCAGACCACGCTCTATCTGCCCGGCCCACTGCTGCACCCGGGCGACAACACCCTGACCGTGCTGGAGCTCGAACGCCTCGGCGACCGGATCACCCTGCACGACCGGCCCGACCTCGGACCGCCGCAGGAGCACGTCGAGACGTTCGAGTGAGCTCCTCACCCCCGCGCGCGTCGGCGGCCCGCCGGCCGGGGCGGACGGCCGACGCGCGCCGGCTCAGCGGGCGTCGGCGGGGCGCTCGCCCGGGGGGTGCCCCGTCGGCGGGTCCGTACTCACCGGGCACCCCGGGGCTCAGTTCGGCGCCGGACGGCACCGTCCTCGGCCCCACCCACTTGTGGCCCTCCTCGAACGGGACCGTGGCCGGGGTCGTGCGGTGGACCAGCCCCGTGTTCTCCGCGTGGGACTTCAGCGAGTGCCGCCCGGCGAGCACGTCGTCGACCGCCTTGCCCTCCGACTCGCCGGAGTCGTAGGGGAGTGGGTGTTCTTCCACGGTGACCCTGCCGCCGCGCGGTGCCGTGAAGGCGACGGCGGCCCGCTGGGAGCAGGTGTCCCGCTTCTCGTCGGCCGCCATCTTGTTGACCGCCGGAGTGATGTCGAAGGTCTTCACCGCCGGGTCCTTGCCGCCGCGCACCCAAAGTGCGGTGTCCCGTCGCTCACCGGGCCGGAGCGCCGCTCACCGGACGGGAGCCCTGCCAGGCGGGGCCGCTCACCGAGCCGAGCCGCGATGTTATCGATGCCAACAGTGCCTACGTGGCTAGACTGCCGAGCGGGACCACCATCTGCGGCGGCGTGGCCGGAGCCGCGCCGTCTCCGGAGAGGCGAGCGATGTCATCGGAAACACCGGGTGCCGGCAAGAGGCCCCCGAGCAGGCGGACGGCCGACGACGGCGTCGCGCGGCAACCCGGCATGGCCGACGTCGCCCGGCTCGCCGGGGTCTCCGCCCAGACGGTGTCCCGGACCCTGGCCGGCCACCCCAACGTCCAGCAGGGGACCCGCGCCAAGGTCCTCGCCGCCGTCGAACAGCTCGGCTACCGCAAGAACAACGCGGCGCGCGTGCTGTCGTCGGGGCGCAGCCGGACGATCGGGGTCGTGACGCTGCGGACCAACTTCTACTCGCGCACGAACCTGACGTTCGGCATCGAGACCGCGGCACGCGAGGCCGGGTACGCGGTCAGCACCGCGACCACCGCCTCGCTGGACACCGCGGCGATCGAGGGGGCGTTGTCCCGGCTGGCGGAGCAGGGCGTCGAGGGGGTCGTCCTCTCGGTGCCGCTGGTCCATGTGAGCCCGAGGATCGAGCGGCTCACCCGCTCGGTGCCGACCGTCACCGTCGACGGATCGAGGACCTCGGCTACCGAGGTCGTCGCCGTCGACCAGGCCCTGGCGGCACGCCTGGCGACACGTCACCTGATCGAGCTGGGCCACCAGACCGTCTGGCACGTCGCGGGGCCCCGGGAGTGGCTCGACGCCGCCAGCCGCCGCGTCGGCTGGCGCGACACCCTTCGGGCGGCCGGGCTCTCCGTGCCGCCGGTGCTGGAGGGCGACTGGACTCCGGCCTCCGGGTATCGCAACGGGCTGGTCCTGGGCAAGATCCCCGACGTCACCGCGGTGTTCGTGGCGAGCGACGAGATGGCCTTCGGCGTGATCCGCGCCCTGCACGAACTCGGCCGGAGGGTGCCCCAGGACATCTCCGTCGTGGGTGTGGACGACATCGCGCTGGCCGAGTACTGCTCGCCCTCGCTGACCACGGTGGCCCAGCCCTTCACCGAGATGGGGGCCCTCGCGGTCGCCCACCTGCTGCGGCACATCACGGACCCGGGCGCGACGCCGGAACCCGCGTCCGTCGAGCCCGCGTTGATCGTCCGCGCCAGCACGGCGCCGGTCGGGTCGGCGGCGTTGGCCAGAGTAAAGGTGACCGGGCGAGAGGTCTAGACCCCATACGTCTTACCTCTGTCCGTCTCCATCCTTCACCATCGTCGGGACAAGGGAAAGTAATGGTCCAGACCATGCTTGGAGGTTTCATGGCAAGACGCGCGAAAGCCGCCGCCGCAGCCGGTCTCTGCTTCGCAATAGCAAGCACCATGATGCTCGAGGCACTACCGGCCGCCGCCGTGACGGATACCGCCGTGACCCATGCGGCCGGGGACGCGGCCGCGTCCCCGCTGCCGCCGGTGTCACCGACCCCGCAGACCCTCGCCCGCGAAGGGCGCGACGCCGTGGTGACCGGCCGCGTGCTCGTCGTGGCCGACGAGGGTACGGACGCCGGTGCCCGCGACCGTCTCGTCCGGGAACTGAAGGCGCACGGCGCCCACCGGGTGGACGTCGTCGCCCCCGAAGAGGTCCCCGCTGCCGCCGCCGGCCTGCTCACCGTACGGCTCGGCCCGGCCACGCGCCCCGACATAGCGGCGGCACTCGGGGACACCCGTACACCCGGCCACGACGAGGGCTACGCCCTGCGCGTCGAGGGAGCCCGGCCGGGCGCGGAGATCACCCTCGGCGGCGAGGACGCGGCCGGGCAGTTCTACGCGGTGCAGACCCTGCGCCAGCTGTTCGTCCGCGCCGGCGGCACGTCCTGGAAGGTCGCGGGCGTGCGGGTGAGCGACTTCCCGTCGATGCCGCTGCGGGGCACCATCGAGGGGTTCTACGGGCAGCCGTGGACGCACGCCGAGCGCCTCGACCAGATGGACTTCTACGGAGACGTCAAGGCGAACACCTACATCTACGCGCCCAAGGACGACCCGTACCACCGGGGCAAGTGGCGCGAGCCCTACCCGGCGGACAAGCTGAACGAACTGGGCGAGCTGGTGCGGCGGGCCACCGCCAACCACGTGCGCTTCACCTTCGCCGTCTCGCCCGGGGAGTCGATCTGCTACTCCGACCCCGCCGACCGCGAGGCCCTCAAGGCCAAACTCCAGGCGCTGTACGACCTGGGCACCCGCGCGTTCTCCGTCCCGCTCGACGACATCAGCTACACCCGGTGGAACTGCGAGGGCGACCGGGAGGCGTTCGGCGACCCCGGCCGGGAAGCGGCCGCGCGGGCACAGGCCGACCTGCTCAACGACGTGCAGCGGGACTTCGTCGCCACGCACGAGGGCGCCCAGCCGTTGCAGATGGTGCCCACCGAGTACGGCGACCTCACCGACACCGCCTACAAACAGACCCTGCGGAACACCCTGGACCCCGCGGTCGAGGTGATGTGGACCGGTACCGACGTCGTCCCACCGAAGATCACCAACGAGGAGGCCGACAAGGCGTCGGAGCTCTTCGGGCGCAAGGTCTTCGTGTGGGACAACTACCCGGTCAACGACTTCGGCAACACCGGCGGCCGGCTGCTGCTCGCGCCCTACGACAAGCGTGAGGCGGGCCTGTCGGCGCACCTCTCCGGCGTCGTGGCCAACCCGATGAACCAGCCGTACGCCAGCAAGGTCGCCGTCTTCGGCACGGCGGACTTCGCCTGGAACGACGGCGCCTACGACGCGAGGAGTAACTGGCCGCGTGCCATGGCCTACCTCGCGGGCGGTGACCGCGAGGCCACCGAGGCCCTGCTCGTCTTCGGCGACCTCGAACACCTGGCCCCGACCTTCGGCGCCACCCCCTGGCAGCCCCAGGCACCCGAACTCGCCCGTCGGGTGACGGAGTTCTGGACGTCATGGGACGAAGGGGACCGCGCCGCCGCCGTCACGTCACTGCGCGCCTACGCGAGGGCCGTCGAACAGGCCCCGGCCACCATCCGCGGCGGCGAGGTGGAGGAGGGGTTCACCGTCGACGCGGCCGACTGGCTGGACGCCACCGAGCTGTGGGGCAAGGCGATGGTGACGATGCTCGACGCCCTCGCGGCACGCCAGGCCGGGGACAAGGAGGCGTCCGACCGGCTGCTGGCCGAATCGAACGAACTCCAGCGGCAGGCCCGTGCCGTACGGGTGGACCCCCCGCACAACTCCTGGGGCAAGGTCCAGCCCAAGGTCGGCGACGGAGTACTCGACTCCTTCCTCGTGCGGGCCGACGTCCGGCTGCGGCTGTGGGACACGGCGGGAGGCGGGGAGAACCTGGCCCTCGAGGGGACGGCGTCCGCGTCCAGCGTGGAGCAGAACCTCGACCGCCTGGCCCCCCGGCACGTCAACGACGGGCTGACGGGCACCCGCTGGGCCTCCGGCTACTCGGACGACGAGTGGGTGCAGGTGGAGCTCTCCGCTCCGGCGACGGTCGCGGCGGTGACCGTCGCGTGGGAGAGCGCGTGCGCGAGGGAGTACACCGTCCAGACCTCCCCGGACGGCGTGAACTGGACCACCGCCTCCACCCGGCGCCCGGATGTCTGCGGCCTCGACGTCGTCCGGCTCACCGCCACGGAGGCGGTGCGGTACGTCCGTGTGCGGGGTGTCGAGCGGAAGACCACCTGGGGCTACTCGATCCACGAGTTGGGTGTCTACGGAGCGCCCGCCGCTCAGTGAAGTGACGGCGTCCCGATCCGCCGGGCGCCGGCCCGTCGCCGGAGGCGGAGAAGGGAGGCGAGCGTCCAGCGGCCCGGGCCGATGGCGGCGATGAGAAGGAAGGACCAGCAGAACATGGCCGCCGGTTCGCCGCCGTTCTCGAGCGGGAACAGCGCGTCGGCCTGGTGCTCGGTGAAGTAGGCGTACGCCATGGACCCGGAGCACAGGACGGCGGCGGCCCGGGTTGCGAGGCCGCACAGCACCAACGCGCCGCCGAGCAGTTGGACGGCCGCGGCCCACCAGCCGGGCCACGCGGCGAACTCGGGCCCGGCTCCGTGCGGCCCGCCCAGCACATCGAACAGGGTGGCGGCTCCATGGCAGGCGAACAGCAGGCCCATGACGATGCGGAAGAGTCCGATCACGTACTCACGGCTTCTGTCCAGCGCTTCCATCGTGGTGCTCCTCTCTCGTGGGCGACCTCGGGGGACTGGCCGCCGATGGGGGCGTGGGGCCGGTATCCGGTCCGAAGCCGGCGTCCGCGCTCGCCGGTTCGCTTCACGCAAGCCCTTGACCGAATCCCGTCCATGGCTATGGTCTAGACCTAGTGCTGCTAGGTCTAGACCTATATCGGCCTCCGTCCTCGGTCACCGGTGCCACTCGCGCCGGCGACGGCAAGCCCCGCGGGGTGGACGGCGGCATGGACGTATCGGAAGAAAGGGCATGGCATGAACACGAAAAGACGGGTGGCTCTCGCGGTCGGAGCGCTGGTCGCCCCCCTGCTCGCCGTCAGCCTGCCGGCGAGCACGGCGAACGCCCACGGCTGGGTGACCTCGCCCGGAAGCCGGCAGGACCAGTGCGCCGCGGGCGTCGTGGACTGCGGCCAGATCAAGTACGAGCCGCAGAGCGTCGAGGGGCCGAAGGGCCTGAGCAGCTGTAGCGGCGGGAACAGTCAGTTCTCCGAACTCGACGACGACAGCCTGGGCTGGCGGGTCACGCCGGTCGGCGCGACACACACCTTCACCTGGCACCACACGGCGCGCCACGCCACCGACACCTGGCAGTACTTCATCGGGAACCAGAAGATCGCCGAATACGACGGTCACGGCGCCCAGCCCGCCCCGGACGTCAGTCACCAGGTGGACTTCGGCGGCTTCACCGGCCGTCAGAAGGTACTCGCGGTCTGGAACGTCGCGGACACCGGCAACGCCTTCTACTCCTGCATCGACGTCAGCATCGGCGGCGGTGGCGACGGGGGAGGCGACGGCGGCGGCGACGGCGGCGGCGACGGCGGCGGTGAGCAGGGCGACTGCGCCGCGGCGGCGTGGACCGCCGGGAGCGTCTACAACGGCGGCGACACCGTCTCCTTCGACGGGCACAACTGGCGCGCCAAGTGGTGGGTGACGGGCGAGGAGCCCGGCTCCACCGGTGAGTGGGGCGTCTGGGAAGACCTCGGGGCCTGCGCCGCCGGGTGACCGACGCCGGGCCGGCGCGCGCGCGGCGGGGCGCGCGCCGGGCCCGCCGCAGGCCCCCGGGCGGGGCGGGGAGCGACCCCGCGGCCGGGGGGCGGCGGACGGGGACGGAGGCCGGTGCCCCGGGGC
>NZ_JBIRNE010000002.1:154968-251808 GCF_044331465.1 Streptomyces sp. NPDC017225
CGCCGCCGCCGGCCCGCCCGGGGGGGCGGCCCCCCCGCGCCCTGGGGGCCGGGGGGGGGCCCCCCCGGGGGCCCGGCCGGGGGGGGGGGGGGGGGGGGGGGGGGGGGGCCCCGCCCCGGCCGAAGGCCCGCGGGCGGTACGGTCAGCGACCGCTCGACCGGGGCGCGCCGGACGGTGACGTAGGCAGGTACCGAGGTGCTCGCCAGGCGTCCAGCCGGTGCTCGACGGCTGCCCCCAGGGACAGCAGTTCGGCGTCCCGGTGGTCGCCGGCCATCAGGAGCAGGCCGACCGGCAGCTCGCCCACGGATCCGGCGGGCACGGACAGCGACGGGTACCCGGCGACGGCCGCCGGGGTGGAGGACGGGATCACGTCGTTGTCGCCCCGCGCGCAGTCGGTCGTCCACGCGGGCGGATTCGCCGGGGAGGCGATGGCGTCCAGGTCATGCGCGGCGATGGTCTCGTCGATGGACCGCCGGGAGAGATCCGTCAACTCGGCGCGCATCGCCCGGTACTCGGGATCGGTGTTGGGAGGGGCCGCCAGCGCCTGCTCGAACAGTTCCTGACCGGCGAAACAGGTCTGTTCGGCCGGGTGGGCGCGGTTGAACTCGATCAGCTCGGCGAGGTTCCGGGGCCCGCCGCGGGTGGCGAGATAGGCGTCGATGTCCCGGTGGAACTCGCTCAGCAGCGCCGGGAACTCGAGTGCGGCGAGTCGCTCCTGGTACGGCGGGGTCACCTCGACGACCCGGGCACCCGAGGCGCGCAGTCGTGCCGCCGTCCGGGACATCAGGGCGTCCACCTCCGTGCCGAGCGACGGAAGCCGCCACAGGCCGATCCGCTTGCCGCGCAGAGCGCCGGGTCGCGCGGCCGCGTCGGTGAGGCCGAAGGCGCTGCCGGCACGCACGGTGTCACGCCCGCTGAGTACCGACAGGGTGAGCGCCGTGTCCACCACGTTGCGGGCCATCGGGCCGGCCGTGTCCTGCTCGGCGGAGATCGGCACGACGCCCGACTGGCTGACCAGCCCGAGGCTGGGTTTGTGGCCGACCACCCCGTTCATCCCGGCCGGGCACACGATGGAGCCGTCCGTCTCGGTGCCGATCGCCACCTGGGCCAGTGACGCGGCGAGCGCGGCGGCCGAACCGGAGGACGATCCGCAGGGATTCCGGTCCAGGACGTACGGGTTGTTCGTCTGCCCGCCCACCGCCGACCACCCCGACGTCGGTCTCGCCGCGCGGAAGTTGGCCCATTCGGACATGTTGGCCTTGCCGAGGATCACCGCGCCCGCCGCCCGCAGCCTTTCGACCAGGACCGCGTCCGTGTCCGGCGGGTCGCCGGCCAGCGCCAGCGACCCGGCGGTCGTCGGCATGTCGCGGGTGTTCACGTTGTCCTTGAGCAGGACGGGGATGCCGTCCAGCGGGCCACGGACCGTGCCGCGACGATGCCTGACGTCGCTGGCCGCGGCCTGTCGCAGGGCCGTCGGGCTGGTGCGCAGCACCGCGTTGATCCTGGGGTCGACGGCCTTGATCCGCCGCAGGTACGCCCGGGTCAGTTCCGACGAGGTCAGCGACCCGCGCTTCATGCGCGCCTGCAACTCGGGGATCGTCACCGTGTCGAGGTCCACTCCGTGGACGAGCCGCGCGTCGGCGGGCGGCGACGAACCGACGGCATCCGGTGCGGAGGCCTCCGCGAGCTGCCCCGGCGCACCCGCCGCCAAAAGGGGGACGAGGACCAGGGCAGCGGTCACCGCCGCGAGATTTCGCTTCTTCATGGGGCACAGCCCACTCCACGGCACCACGCGGCGCAAGGGGCCGTCTCATACCACGTTGCCCCCCCATGGCGTGACCAGGGTGATGCCCGGCCGAGCCGAACGGCGAAGCCGGCCTCGCGCATGTTCTTCGGGACAGACCAGTGACAGTACCGAATGAATTCTGTTTTCCTGTAAGCAGGCGAAAATAGAGGTATACGTCCAGCCATTCGCGCACCCGCACCCTCCAGGAGGGTCGTCATGGATCCATGGCTGATCTGGTTGATCGTCGCGGCGATCCTGATCGTGGCGGAGATCTTCACCCTCACCGCCGCCCTCGGAATGCTGGGCGTGGCCGCGCTGATCACGGCCGGATCCGCGGCGGCCGGACTCTCACCGCCTTTCCAGTTCGTCGTCTTCACCGTCGTCGCCACGGTCACCGTCTATTTCGTGCGTCCCGTCGCGCTGCGTCACGTTCTCCGGCCCCAGCCGGAGCGGTTCGGTGTCGACGCCCTGGTCGGACAGGCCGCGTACGTCGTCTCCGAGGTGACGGGCATGCGGGGCAGGGTCCGTATCGGCGGTGAGGAATGGACGGCCCGTTCCTATGACGAGACGCTGGTGATTCCGCCGGGAAAGACCGTCGACGTCATGGAGATCAGCGGGTCCACCGCCCTCGTCTACCCCCGGGAGTGACCATGGAAGCCTCGGCGTTTCTCGTCGCCGGTGTGATCGTCGCGCTTCTCGCGGTTTTCACCGTGGTGCGGGCGGTGCGTATCGTTCCGCAGGCCCGCGCCCGCAATGTCGAACGGCTCGGCCGCTACCTCCGCACGCTGAAACCCGGACTCAACCTCGTCATTCCGTACATCGACCGCGTCTATCCGGTGATCGATCTGCGGGAACAGGTCGTCTCCTTCAAACCGCAACCGGTCATCACCGAGGACAACCTGGTGGTCGAGATCGACACCGTGCTGTATTTCCAGGTGACCGATCCGCGCGCGGCCTTCTACGAGATCGCGAATTTCCTCCAGGCGGTGGAGCAGCTCACCGTCACCACCTTGCGCAATGTCGTCGGGTCCATGGACCTGGAGAAGACCCTCACCTCGCGCGACACCATCAACAGCCAGCTCCGCGGGGTGCTCGACGAGGCCACCGGCAAGTGGGGACTGCGAGTGAACCGGGTGGAGATCAAGGCCATCGACCCTCCGCAGTCCATCAAGGACGCGATGCAGAAGCAGATGCGGGCCGAACGCGACAAGCGGGCCGCGATCCTCGGCGCGGAAGGGCAGCGGCAGTCGCAGATCCTCACCGCCGAGGGCGACAAGCAGGCCGCCGTCCTGCGCGCGGAGGGCAACCGTACCGCCGAGATCCTCAAGGCCGAAGGGCAGTCCCGGGCCATCGACGAGGTCTTCCAGGCCGTGCACCGCAACGACCCCGACCCCAAGCTCCTGGCCTATCAGTACCTCCAGGTGCTGCCCCAGCTCGCGCAGGGCTCGGGCAGTACCTTCTGGGTCATCCCCAGCGAGGTCACCTCCGCGCTCCAAGGGGTGTCCCGCGCCTTCACCGAGGCTCTGCCGCAGTCGCCCGCCACCCGCGAGAAGCCCTCCGACGAGGGCGTCGCCCAGGCGGCCAACGACACCGCGCAGGCCGCGGAGGCCGCCGCCCAGGCCCTCGCCGACGCGGCCAAGGCCAACGGGGTGACGTCCGAGGCGCTGCGGCCCCGCCCGGTGACCGAGGACCGGTGAGCGGTGCCGACCGCCCCGGCCGGCGTCACATGGGGCACACTCGGGTGTAGGGGTGTGTCCCTGCGGATCATTGCGAGGCCCGCATGTTCGATGTGCCGTTCTGGCTCTGGATAGCCTTCGCCGCAACCGTGGTCGTGTCGCTCGTCATCGACCTGCTGGCCCACCGCGGCGCTCATGTCATCGGATTCAAGGAGGCGGCGGCCTGGAGCGCGCTGTGGGTGGGGCTCGCCCTCGTCTTCGGCGCGGTCGTCTTCCTCGTCCTCGGCACGACGGCGGGCACGGAGTACACGACCGCGTGGCTGCTGGAGAAGAGCCTCTCGGTCGACAACCTCTTCGTCTTCGCCCTGATCTTCGCCTATTTCAAAGTGCCCCGCGAATACCAGCACCGGGTTCTCTTCTTCGGTGTCATCGGCGCGCTGGTGTTCCGCGGCCTCTTCCTCGCCGCCGGCATCGCCGTGGTCAGCAGGTTCACCGCCGTTCTCTTCGTCTTCGCGGCCATCCTCTTCTACAGCGTCTACAAGATCCTCAAGGGCGAGGAGGAGAGCTTCGACCCGGGCAAGAGCTTCGCGGTCCGGCTCCTGCGCAAGGTCATCCCGGTACGGGACACCTACGCGGGCCAGAAGTTCTTCGTGAAGGAAGCGGGCAAGCACGTGGCGACGCCCTTGCTCGCCGTCGTCGCCGCGATCGAGGCGGCCGACCTGATCTTCGCCGTGGACAGTGTGCCGGCGGTGCTCGCCGTCAGCGACGACACCTTCATCGTCTACACCAGCAACGCCTTCGCCATCCTCGGCCTGCGGGCCCTGTACTTCCTGCTGTCGGGCCTGCTGGACCGCTTCCACTACCTGAGCAAGGGCCTGGCGCTCATCCTCGGGTTCATCGGCGTCAAGCTCATCCTCCAGGCGACGCACAAGATGGTCAGCCCGTCCGTACCGGAGATCCCGTCTCCGGTGAGCCTGGCGGTCATCGTCGTGATTCTCGCGGTGTCGGTGATCCTGAGCCTGCGGCACCCTGCCGACGGGGCAAATGAGGATAAAGTAGAGGCAAAAGCTTCCAAAAACTCTCACTGATGTGGACGTGAGGATCATGGGCAGTCACACGCGGCGGACAGAGACGACGCGGACCACGACGCGGGAGACCGCATCGCAGCAGACGCGGCAGACGGAATCGCAGCGTGGGGAGATCTGCCCGTCCTGCGGGCACCATGTCCCCGCGGAGATCAAACGACACAAGACTCTCGGGATCTACGTCCCGGAGTGGCACCCGGGCACCTGCCGGAATCCGGACTGCGCCTCGTCCGGGCCCGACCGGCGCGGGTGACTTCGCGGTTCATCCCGGCACGCGGTCGCGAGGGTGCCGGGCGCCGGCGTGGCGGCCCGTGCCTCGGTGTCCGCGAGCCCTGGCCGGCGCCCGCGCGCTCAGCCCACGGCCGGCCCGGTGACGGGCCGGCCCTCGCCGTCGTAGGGCCAGACATTGGTCCGGCACCCGTGCAGCCCCTTGATCTGCTGCATCATCACCGGGGCCGGCCGCCCGGCCCCGGGACAGCCCTCGTGGCCGTGACCGAGGAAGTGCCCGACCTCGTGGTTGATGATCAGAGCCGGTAGGACGTCACGTCGTCGGCGTAGTACTGCGTGGCCAGCAGCCACCGCTTGAGGTTGACCATGACGTCCTGGCCCACGTTGCGGTTGACCTCGCCGCCGGTGTCCAGACCGTACTGGCCGCATATGTCGTCCACCGTCGCCGCCGTGGCGAGCCGTACCCGGAAGTCGGACGTGCCGCCGGACACCCGCCTGAAGCCCACCTCCCGCCCCGTCCGGGGCGGGCGCGGCGCCCACGGCGGCACCCGACGCGGGCTCCCCCTCCTGCTCGCGGCGGCGCTTCTCCCGCTCGCCGCCTGCGGCATCCCCGCGACCGGTGTCGTCGAGGCGGGCGAACCAGCGACCGGTGTCCTGGAACCGGGCAGGACCCCCGCCCCGTCGAAGCCCGGGAGCGAGGCCGTGCCCGTCCCCACGGTCCTGGTCTACTTCGTCGCGAACGGCGCTCTGGCGGCGGTGCCCCGCCCGGCGCCCGGCGGGACCGACCTCGGCACCACCGTACTCATGCTGTTCGAGGGACCGGACGGCCCGGAACGGCGGGAGGGGCTGACGACCGGGCTGCCGCCGGCCTCCGTGGCACCCACCATCCGGACCGACGGAGCGGCGGTCGTCGTCCCACTGCCGCGCAGCGCCGGAAGCCTCAGTGACACGGCAGTCGACCAGCTGGCCTGCACGGTCGCCGTCGCCCGGCTGCGCCAGGACCCGGCGCTGGGCAGCGCTCAGGTGACCGTGGAGCAGCCCGGGGGCCGGCTGGCGGGCCGCTCCAGCGACGACTGCCCGACGGGCGGGCCCCGTGAGGCCGACGGGACGGGCAGTGACGAGGGGACCGACGGCACCGGCGGCGGCTGACGCCGGCCGGGCAACCCGGGGGAGTCGGCTTCCCGGCGCTGGAACCCAGCTCTTCGACGGCGATCGCGAGACCGCGGTGCACGCCGGGGGCGCCCGCCAGGTGGCCCATCCGGAGCGCCTCGGCAACACCCCCGCGCGCTACCGGCTCGCACCGCCTGAGCTGGTGGAACGCACCCGCGACGGCTTCCGTGCGCAGGAGGGGCCGGATGCCCGGCGCCTGCCCGGCGTGGCCGGACGCCTGGGCCCCTGACGCCTGGGTACCCTCCGCCGCATGGCGGTGGACAGGAGGACCGAGCCGCCGCGCCGGACACCGGCGCGGCCGCGGACGAACCGCACGCTCGGGCGGGCGCTGGCCCGGTGGGCGACGACGACCGATCACAAGGTGATCGGCAACCTGTACATGACGACGTCCTTCGGCTTCTTCCTCTTCGGCGGCGTCCTCGCTCTGCTGATGCGCGGCGAACTGGCCCGCCCCGGCCTCCAGCTGGTCACCAGTCACCAGTACAACCAGCTCTTCACCGTCCACGGCACGATCATGATGCTGCTGTTCGCCACCCCCCTGTTCGCCGGGTTCGCCAACGCGATCATGCCGCTGCAGATCGGCGCCCCGGACATGGCGTTCCCCCGGCTCAACGCGCTCTCGTACTGGCTCTACCTGTTCGGCGGCCTGACGGTGGTGGCCGGGTTCCTGACGCCCGGGGGAGCGGCGGCCTTCGGCTGGTTCGCCTACGCGCCGCTGAACAGCGCGGTGTTCAGCCCCGGCACCGGCGGTGACCTGTGGACCATGGGCCTGGTGGTGTCCGGTGTGTCGACCACGCTCAGCGCGGTCAACTTCATCACCACCATCCTGTGTCTGCGCGGCCCCGGCATGACCATGTTCCGGATGCCGATCTTCACCTGGAACGTGCTGTTCACGTCGATCCTGGTGCTGCCGGCGTTCCCCGTGCTCACCGCGGCCCTGCTCGCCCTGGAGGCCGACCGGAAGTTCGGCGCGCACATCTTCGACGCGACGAACGGCGGGGCGCTGCTGTGGCAGCACCTGTTCTGGTTCTTCGGCCATCCCGAGGTGTACATCGTCGCGCTGCCGTTCTTCGGCATCATCTCCGAGATCATCCCGGTGTTCAGCCGCAAGCCGATCTTCGGCTACGTCAGCCTGGTCGGCGCCACCATCGCCATCACCATGCTGTCCGCCGTGGTCTGGGCCCACCACATGTTCGCCACCGGGGCCGTGCTGCTGCCGTTCTTCTCGATGACGTCGTTCCTCATCGCGGTGCCGACAGGGGTGAAGTTCTTCAACTGGATCGGCACGATGACGCACGGCTCACTGTCCTTCGAGACACCCATGCTCTGGTCGATGGGCTTCCTGGTGACGTTCCTGCTCGGCGGCATGAGCGGTGTTCTCATCGCCTCCCCGCCCCTGGACTTCCACCTCACGGACTCGTACTTCATCGTCGCCCATCTGCACTACGTGCTGTTCGGCACGGTCGTCTTCGCCATGTTCGCCGGCTTCTACTTCTGGTGGCCCAAGTTCACCGGCAGACTCCTCGACGAACGCCTCGGGAAGATCCACTTCTGGACGCTCTTCGTCGGCTTCCAGACGACGTTCCTCGTCCAGCACTGGCTCGGCCAGCAGGGAATGCCGCGCCGCTACGCCGACTACCTGGCGGCGGACGGCTTCACCACGCTGAACACCGTCAGCTCCATCGGTGCCTTCCTCCTCGGCCTCTCCACGCTGCCGTTCCTCTACAACGTGTGGCGCACCCGCCAGTACGGGACGAAGGTCGGGCACGACGACCCCTGGGGCTACGGGCGTTCACTCGAATGGGCCACCGGCTGCCCGCCCCCGCGGCACAATTTCACGTCACTGCCCCGGGTCCGCTCCGAGTCCCCGGCGTTCGACCTGCACCATCCGGACATCGGCCGGCACGACCAGAGGCACGAGCAGAGGAAGCAGCAGTGAGGACCGAGGCCCGTCTGTTCACCGGCGTGGCGGCCTTCTTCGCCGTCACCGCCGCCGCCTACGGCTGGTTCTCCCAGGAGCCGGCCGGCACCGCCGCGCTGGTCCTCGCCTTCCTGATGGCCTCGCTCATCGCGTTCTTCCTGCGCGTGCAGTACCGCAGGCGCGGCCTGCGGGCGCAGGACCGCGGTGACGCCGAGGTCCTGGACACCGCGGGCCCGCTGGACTTCTTTCCGCCGCACAGCCCCTGGCCCGTCACGGCCGCACTGGGCGCGGTCGTCCTCGCGCTCGGCATCGTCTACGGCCTGTGGCTCGCGCTGATCGGGTTCGGCGTGCTCGCCCTGGCCGTGCTCGGCCTCGTCTTCCAGTACGCCGACCGGGACCCTCAGCGTTCCAACTCGCCCGAGGACGCCTCGCGCTCCGGCCCCGCCTCCTCCACGTCGACCCGGTCGCCGTAGTACCACTCGCCGAGCGTCGCCCGCAGCCGGCCCACGTGCGGTGCGTCCCCGTCGGCCGCCGCCGGCGCGAGCGGCTCCGGCTCCCGGCGCGACCGCAGCACGTACCGCTCCTCGGCGTCGAGGGGCTCGTGGCTCTCGACGTAGCCGCCCGCGAGTGTCTGCCGCAGCTCGCCCGTCTCCTCGCCCTCGGCCAGCCGCTCCCGCTCCCGCTCCAGCAACGCCGTGCAGACCCGCCTGGTCGCCATGAAGGAGACCGGCGGCAGCAGCACCAGAGAGATCCGGAACACCCAGGTCAGCAGATTCAGCGGGACGTCGAAGACATAGGAGAGGATGTCGTTGCCGCCGGCCAGGAGGAGAACCGCGTAGAAACAGATCGCGGCGACTCCCAGCCCGGTCCGCACGGGCTTGTCCCGGGGCCGGTCGCACAGATGGTGCTCCTCGTGATCGCCCGTCACCCAGCGCTCGAAGAACGGATACGCGTACAGCACCGCGAACAGGGCGCCCGGCAGCACGACCGCGGGCACCAGCACGTTCCACATGACGGTGTGGCCCGCCACCGCCGTCTCGAACGGCGGCATCAGCCGCAGCGAACCCTCCAGGAAGCCGACGTACCAGTCCGGCTGCGAGCCGAAGGAGACCATGTCCGGCCGGTAGGGGCCGTACGCCCAGATCGGGTTGATCTGCGCCACCGCCGCGAGCAGCGTCAGCACGCCGAAGACCATGAAGAACAGGCCCGCGGAGTTCGTCACGAACTGCGGGAACATCGGTTTGCCCACCGCGTTGCGGTTGGTGCGGCCGCGCCCCGCCCACTGCGTGTGCTTCAGATGGAACACCAGGATCAGATGCAGCGTGAGCAGCGCCAGCAGCAACCCGGGGACCAGCAGGATGTGCAGCGAGTACAGCCGCGGGATCACGTCCTCGCCCGGATACTCGCCGCCGAACACGAACATGCTGATGTACGTACCCACCACCGGGATGGACAGCATGATGCCCTGCGCGATGCGCAGCCCCGTCCCGGACAGCAGGTCGTCGGGGAGCGAGTAGCCGGCGAAGCCCTCCACGAGCGCGAGCAGGAACAGCGTCACGCCGATCAGCCAGTTCACCTCACGCGGCCGGCGGAACGCCCCGGTGAAGAAGACCCGCAGCAGATGCACTCCGATGGCCGACAGGAACACCAGGGCCGCCCAGTGGTGCGACTGCCGGATCAGCAGCCCCCCGCGGATCTCGAAACTGATGTCCACCGTCGAGCGGTACGCCTCCGACATGCTCAGTCCGAGGAGCGGCTCGTACGACCCGTCGTAGACGACCTGCGTCATCGACGGCTTGAAGAAGAGGGTCAGCCAGACACCGGTCAGCAGCAGTACGACGAAGCTGTAGAGGGCGATCTCGCCCAGCAGGAACGACCAGTGCTCGGGGAAGGCCTTGCGCAGCAGCCCCCCGCCCTCGGAGACGGGTAGCCGCCCGTCGGCCCGGTCGACGGTGCGTTCGGCCGCGTAGCGGGCCCGCGCACCCGCGCGGGCCCTTCTCCTCTTCAACAGCACGGCGCATGGGTTCCCCCGCGCCCGTGCCGGAAACTACGCCCCGAGCGGGTACGGACTACGTACGGTCACCCTTCGGCTTGCCCCGCTGGTCGGGTGTGCCGTGCGGCGGCGGGGAGAACGGCTGCGGGGAGGTCGCGGGCGTCACGGGGGAGCCCGTACGGCCCTGCCCCTGCTCCGGGCGTACCGCGCCCGGGTCGCCCAAGGACGGCTCCGCGCCGGACCGCAGCTGCTCCAGCCGCGCCGCCAGCAGCTCCGTGGCGGGCAGACGGTCGGCGTGCGACCTCTCGTATGCCAGCAGTTCCTCCACCTGCTCCGCGCCCAGCGAGCGGATACGGCTCTCCAGCCCGCCGATCGGCAGGTGGTCGTAGTCGGGCAACGGCAGGGTGTTGCGGGCGGGGTCCGCCATGGTTCTCACTTCCCTCTGTACGACATCCTCGGGGCTCAGCGCGCGCCCGGTCCGCCGCTGCCGAACGAACCGCTGCTGCCCTCGTCCCAGCGGGGCCGCTCCTGCCCGGGGGCGGTGTGGCTGCTCTGCTGCCCGAGGTCGTGCGGCAGCGTCCGCTCGTCGCTCTTCGGCATCTCGTCGGGCTCGCGCCGCTCCCGCGTCTCGTGGACGGGTCCCTCGTCGGGCATACGGGGCTGCTCCTCCGGGCGCGGCGGAGGCGACTCCCGGCGCTTTTGCCGGCTGCCGAACGCGAAAGCGCCGATCAGCAGGCCCACGACCACGACGGCCGCGACACCGATGCCGATACCGATCCCACCGGAAGCGGCCAGGTCCATCCATGCGTTGGTCATGCGGCGCGGGTACCCCCGGTCCACGTCGCCAACCCGCTCAGCCCGACCGGGACGCTCGCGTCCGCGAACGGTTGGCCTTGCGGATCGCCGTGAGCAGTTCCGCCTTCGTCATCCGCGACCGGCCCTCGACGCCCAGCCGCTTCGCGACGCCGTACAGGTGTTCCTTGGAGGCCTTCTCGTCGACGCCCTCGCCGCTGTGGCCGCCCTGTCCGCGGGGCCGTCCGGACCGCGGGTCGGAGGGGCCCTTGCGGCCGCCCTCCTTGCGCTCCCAGTGGTCGCCGACCTTCTCGTACGTGTGCTTCAGCGCCCCGTACGCCACCCGGTGGGCCCGCTCACCCTCGCCGTACTCCCGCACGGCCGAGTCGTGGGCCTCGATCCAGGTGCGCCGGGCCTTGCGGGGGGAGCGCTCGAGGGTCGACGGCAGTTCCTGTCGTCCCGGCATGTCGTGCACCTCCGTGTGCGGTCGACGTCATCGCTGTCACCAGCTTCACAAGGCTTGACGGGTGCCCGGCAGCCCACCCGGAAAACGGGCCGGAAGCCTTGGGAACACCGGGCCCGGCGGTTTGGCACCGTCCCCAGCGGCAACCCGCGCCATGTGACATCGACGACGACTTCCCAGCAGGAACTGTTCCGCTTCCTCGAAGACCGCTTCGCTTGTGCACAGGCGTGCACCGAGTGCGCACGGGCGTGCGCGCTGCGGGCGAGCCTCGTGGACCCGGACGGCACCGAGAACCAGGAGCTCGTACGACGCAAGGGCATCATGTGCGCGGAGGTCTGCGACGCCACCTGCCGGGTGCTCTCCGAGCAGAACCAGGTGGACGAGTCCGCGATCCGCGTCCAGTTGGAGTGGTGCCGGCAGGTGTGCCTGGAGAGCGCGCACGTCTTCGACGAGCACCCGGGCGCCGAGGAGAGCGCCCAGGCGTGCCGCGCCTGCGCCCGGGCCTGCGGGGAGTTCCTCGCCACCCTGCGCTGAGGCGCGGCGGCCGCCGGCGGACCGAGGCCCACCCGGCCCTCGCCCACCGGCCGAAGCGGCGGCGGATTCGCACATCCGGCGTACGGCCTCCTACCGCCGTACGCGCACGAGTTCTACGGCGGACCGGCCCCCGCACCCACCGCCGTCACCCGGAGTCCGCGCGCCACGGGCGCCCGCCGCCAGATGTTCCCGCACGTCCGCGCCGACAGCCGCCGCCCAAACACCGTCCGCCCGCCACGGCACGGCCCGGACCGGCCGCGCGCCCGGCACCGTACAAACTCGGACCATAGACCGCCATACTGGACCGGCCAGGGGAGGGCGGGGCGGACTGCTACGGGGGCGGGCAGCGAGATGGGGGACAGCACGCTGATCCAGGGCCGGTACCGGCTGCTGGAGCGAATCGGACGCGGCGGCATGGGTGAGGTCTGGCGGGCGAAGGACGAGTCCCTGGGCCGTCGCGTCGCCGTCAAGTGCCTGAAACCGCTGGGCACGCAGCACGACCACTCCTTCACCCGCGTCCTGCGGGAGAGGTTCCGGCGCGAGGCCCGGGTGGCCGCCGCGCTCCAGCACCGCGGGGTCACCGTCGTACACGACTTCGGCGAGTGGGACGGCATGCTGTTCCTGGTGATGGAGCTGCTGGAGGGCCACGACCTGAGCCGGCTCCTGGAGGACAACAAACATCATCCGCTGCCGGTCCCCGACGTCGTCGACATCGCGGAACAGGTCGCCTCCGCGCTCGCGTACACCCACGAACAGGGCATCGTGCACCGCGACCTGAAACCCGCGAACATCGTGCGGCTCGGCGACGGCACCGTGAAGATCTGCGACTTCGGCATCGCCCGGCTCGGCCACGACGTAGGCTTCACCGCCCGGCTGACCGGCACCGGCATCGCCATGGGCACCCCGCACTACATGTCGCCGGAGCAGATCGGCGGCGACGAGGTCGACCGGCGCAGCGACCTGTACTCGCTGGGCTGCGTGCTCTACGAGATCGCCACCGGCGTCCCGCCCTTCGACCTCGACGACGCCTGGGCGATCCTGGTCGGCCACCGCGACACCGAGCCCGAGCCGCCGCGCACCCACCGCGCGGACCTGCCCGCCTACCTGGACCGGATCATCCTGGACCTGCTGGCCAAGCGGCCCGAGCGGCGCCCGGACGACGCCCGCGAGCTGGGCCGCCGGATCACCGCAGGCCGCACGGTGCCGGCGTACGCGCCGACCGGGCCGGCATCCCGGACGCGGACGCCCCAGCCGGTCGGAGGGCGGGCCGTGCTGCCGTCCTGGACCCACGGCATGACCACCGGCCACAAGGCGACCGGCACCGGGCTGCGCTCCACGCCCCCGGACCCCGCCGCCGGCCTCTGCGGCGAGTGGATTCCGCGCCCCGCCGGCGAGGCCGCCGCGCCCACCCCCGACGAGCGGCCTGCCCCGGCGCCCGAGGCGGTCACCGCGCTGGCCGGGCGGCACAACGCGGGCCTGAGCCTGGGGCGGCTCGGCCGCTGGGAGGAGGCGGGCGAGGTGCACCGCGCGGTGGCCGACGAGCGCGAGCGCCTGCTCGGCGCCGACCACCCCGACACGCTCGCCAGCCGCTACGAGGTCGCCTTCACCCTCAGCCGCACCGGTCACGCGGCCGACGCCCTGCGCGTGTACAAACGCGTCGCCGAGGCCAGGATCCGGGTACTGGGACCCGACCACGCCGAGACGCTCGCCGTCCGCCAGGAGATGGCGTACGCCCTGGGACGGCTGGGCCGGCACGCCGACGCCCACCAGGTCTACACGTCGGTCCTCGCCGCCCGCGAGCGCGTCATGGGCGCCGACCACCCCGACACCCTGCGCTGCCGGCACAACCTCGCCTTCAACCTCGGCCGGCTCGGCCGCCCGGAGGACGCCCACCGCATGGCCCGCGAGGTGGCCGCGGCCCGTGCCCGTGTGCTCGGCCCCGACCACCCCGACACGCTCGTCACCCGCTACGAGGTGGCCTACGAACTGGGCCGGCTGGGCCGCTGGCAGGAGGCCCTCGCGACCTACCGGGAGGTCGCCGAGGCCCGCGGGAGGGCACTGGGCCCCGAGCACGCCGACACCCTCGCCGCCCGCTACGAGATCGGCATCAGCCTCGGCCGCCTCGGCCGCAGCGCCGAAGCGCTGGCGCTGTACGAGGAGCTGATCGACGACCGCGCCCGCGCCCAGGGCGCCGAACACCCCGAGACCCTGCGGGCCCGGCACGGCCTGGGCGTCAACCTCGGCCGGCTCGGCCGCTGGGAGGAGGCCCTCACCGAGTCCCGCGAGGTGTGCGCGATCCGCGAACGCGTCCTCGGCCCCGACCATCCGGACACCCTGGTCAGCCGACGTGAGGTCGCCGTCGGCCTGGGCTGGCTGGGCCGCTGGTCCGCCGCCCTGACCGAGTACCGCGGGGTCGCCACCGCCCGCGAACGCCTCCTGGGCCCCGACCACCCCGACACCCTCGCGGGCCGCGACGACGAGGCCCACTGCCTGGAACAACTCGGCCGGGGCGCCGAGGCCGTGGAGCTGTACCGCAGGGTGGCGGTACAGCGCAGAGCGGGAGCCCGCTGAGCCGGGACGGCGAGCCGGTCCGGCCCTGGACCGGCTCGCCGTCAGCCTGCCGTCAGCCGTCAGCCTGCCGCCGTCCGCCTGCCGCCTGCCGCCGGCCGGTCCGTGGGCTCCGCACCCGACCCCCGGGCACCGTCGGCCACCTGCCCACCGCACCCCTGGCAGCCCGCGCCCGCCCCGTGTTACCAAGAGCCATGACCCCGCCCACCGCGCCCCGGACCTCCCGCACCTACGACGCCGTCATCGTCGGCGGTGGCCACAACGGCCTGGTCGCCGCCGCCTACCTGGCCCGGGCCGGCCGCTCCGTACTGGTGCTGGAACGGCTGGACCACACCGGGGGCGCGGCCGTCTCCACGCGGCCGTTCGCCGGGGTCGACGCACGGCTGTCGCGGTACTCGTACCTGGTCAGCCTGTTGCCGAAGAAGATCGTGCGGGAACTGGACCTGGACTTCCGGGTGCGCGGGCGCCCCGTCTCCTCGTACACGCCGGCCGAACGGGACGGGCGGCCCACCGGGCTCCTCGTCGGCGGGGGCGAGCGCCGGACACGGGAGTCCTTCGCCCGGCTCACCGGCTCGGACCGGGAGTACACGGCCTGGCAGCGGTTCTACGCCATGACCGGCCGTGTCGCCCAGCGGGTCTTCCCGACCCTCACCGAGCCGCTGCCCACCCGGGACGAGTTGCGCCGCAGGGTCGACGACGAGGCGGCCTGGCGAGCCCTGTTCGAGGAGCCGATCGGCGTCGCGATCGAGGAGCACTTCGCCGACGACCTGGTCCGCGGAGTGGCCCTCACCGACGCCCTGATCGGCACCTTCGCCGACGCCCACGAGCCGTCCCTGAGCCAGAACCGTTGCTTCCTGTACCACGTGATCGGCGGCGGCACCGGTGCCTGGGACGTGCCGGTCGGCGGCATGGGCGCCCTCACCGACGCCCTGGCCGCGGCGGCGCGCGCCGCGGGCGCCGTGCTCGCCACCGGGCACGAGGCGGTGCGGATCGACACGGACGGGCGAGCGGCCGAGGTCACCTACCGTTCGGCCGACGGCGAGGGTGTGGCGGCCGCACGCCACGTCCTGGTGAACGCCTCACCGCGGGAACTGGCGGCGCTCACGGGGCAGACACCGCCGCCGCCCTCCGAGGGCGCCCAGCTCAAGGTCAACATGCTGCTGACGCGGCTGCCGCGCCTGCGCGACCCCGCGGCCGACCCGCGCGAGGCCTTCGCCGGCACCTTCCACATCGCCGAGGGCTACGAACAACTGGCCACCGCGTACGCCCGGTCCGCGGCCGGCGAACCGCCCGCCGCCCCGCCCTGCGAGATCTACTGCCACTCCCTGACCGACCCCACGATCCTGGGCCCGGACCCGGCCGCGAAGGGCATGCACACGCTCACCCTGTTCGGCCTGCACACGCCCGCCCGCCTCTTCACCCGGGACAACGACGCCGTACGCGGAGAACTGCTGAGGTCGACCCTCGCCCAGCTCGACACCCACCTGGCCGAGCCCCTCGCGGACTGCCTGGCGACCGACGCGGACGGGCGGCCCTGCGTCGAGGCCAGGTCGCCGCTCGACCTGGAACGCGACCTGCGCCTGCCCGGCGGCAACATCTTCCACCGTGAGCTGAGCTGGCCCCACGCCCAGGAGGGCACCGGCCACTGGGGCGTGGAGACCGGGCAGGCGAACGTACTGCTGTGCGGCGCGGGCGCGGTGCGCGGGGGAGGGGTCAGCGGGGTGCCGGGGCACAACGCGGCGATGGCGGTGCTGGAGCGGACGGCGAACTGACGGCGCATGTGTCGGACCGGGCTGGGTACCGCGACATAGCGGACATATCGTATCTTTCACTCGCACGACAAGGAGCCTGCCATGGCGGACCTCAGCCCCATCGACCTGCAGAAAGCCCTCAGCGGCATGGACTACCCGGCGGACAAGGAGGCGCTCGTCGACTGCGCCCGCAAGAACAAGGCCGACGGCAAGGTGGTGAGCCGGCTCGACGGCCTGAAGGAGAACAGCTTCGACGGACCGAACGAGGTCCAGAAGGCCGTCTTCAACGACTAGCGGGACACCGGACGGCGGACGCGGACGACAAGAGGCGACCGCCCGCCCGCCCCGCTAGTCGGCCGACGCCGTCCACCCCACCGCCTCGATCCGCGCCGCGTCCGCGGGGCGCGCGTCGTGGAACAGGACGTCGCCCGCCGCCTCGGCGCGCAGTCCGTCGACATACGCCCCGCGGCCCACGTACAGCCGGTCGGTCGTGTACCGCCAGCGCAGCGTGAGTGCGCGGGCGGTCGGCAGATCGGCCGTCAGCCGGTGCCACGCGCGGCCCGACCAGCCGGTCGCCGACCCGGCCGGATGCCCCAGTGGCGCCCCGCCGCGGCGCTCGGTGGTGAACGGGACGGGCTCCCACGTGGTGCCGTCGTCGGTCGTGCCCTCCAGAACGAGGGCGTCCGACCCGGGTTCGGTGTCCCACCACAGCGCGCAGCGCAACCGCGCCCCGCCGGTGGACGTGTCCAGCACGGGCAGCGTGAGCGTCGCCGTCGTGGCACCCGCCGTCCCGGAGAACCACGCCGTACGCCCGTGCGCGGGACGTACCGGCACGGCCCGCGCCAGGTGGGTGCCGGCCGAGACTCTGGGAGCCGACCCCGAGCGCCAACCGCGCACCGGGTGCACCGAGTTGCCCAGCACCACCAGGAACGAGTCGGTCGTCGGGTCGAGCACCAGCGAGGTGCCCGTGAAACCGGTGTGCCCGGCCGTGCGCGGGGTCGCCATGGCACCCATGTACCAGTGCTGGTACAGCTCGAAGCCGAGGCCGTGCTCGTCCCCCGGGAAATCGGTGTTGAAGTCGGTGAACATCAGCTCCACCGACTCCGGCCGCAGGATGCGAGCCCGGCCGTAGGAGCCGCCGTTGAGCAGCGCGCGGCCGAGTACCGCCAGGTCCCAGGCGCAGGAGAACACCCCCGCGTGACCGGCGACGCCGCCGAGGCTGAAGGCGTTCTCGTCGTGCACCTCGCCCCACACCAGCCCCCGGTCGAGGCCGGACCAGGGCGGGCGGGCGTCCTCGGTGGCCGCGATCCGCGGTCTCCAGGAGGCGGGCGGGTTGTAGCGGGTGCGGTCGAGACCGAGCGGACCGGTGATCTGCTCGCGCAGCAGGACGTCCAGGGGCCGGCCCGTGACCCCCTCCAGCACCAGCTGGAGCGAGATCATGTTCAGATCCGAGTACAGGTACGCCGTGCCGGGCGCACTGACGGGTGCCTCGTCGTAGACGCGCCGCACCCTCTCCTCGTACGTGGGCGCGCTGTACAGCGGGATCCACGCCCGGAAGCCGGAGGTGTGCGTCAGCAGCTGCCGGACCGTCATGTCCTGCTTGCCCGCGCGCCCGAAGCCCGGCAGATACGAGGCGACCGGCGCCTCAAGCTCCAGCGCGCCCCGCTCCAGCTGCTGCACGGCGAGGATCGAGGTGAACAGCTTGGAGATCGACGCGAGGTCGAACACCGTGTCCCCGGCCATCGGGATCTGCTCCCCGGCCGGGAACTCGACACCGGTGTCGGTCTCCTCGTCGTAGGCCCGGTAGCGCACCGCCATGCCGATCGGCTCGTGCAGCGCCACCGTGCCGCCCCGGCCGGCGAGGAGCACCGCGCCCGCGTACCACGGGTGCTCGGGAGAGGGGCCGAGGAACGTCTCGGCGTCGGTGACGAGCTGACGCAGATGGCCCGGGAGCAGCCCGGCGCGCTCGGCGGAGCCGCGCCGCAGAGTGGGGCGGCGGCCCTTGTCCCCGACCGCCTCGGCCGGTCCGGCCGCGAACGGCGCGATGGCCAGGGCACCGCCCAGGGCCAGGGCGCCGGCGCCCAGTTGACGCCGCGTGAATCCGCTCGTCGCCTGTCCGGCCATCGAAGAGCCTCCCGCCACCGAAGCTGAAAGTATCTTTCCCGGATCGCCGTGCGGAGTGAAACTTTCCTGTCAGTGACGGGTCGTGTCAATGGGGCGTGCGATGTGGAGACGCTCCCCGCCCGCCGAGGTCGCCGTCCGGCCGGGCGCCGGGCTGCGGCCACCCGGCCGGCACTGCCGGGTGCGATGGGGGGAAGCACGGCGCCGATCTTCCGGAAGGCACCCGTCACGTGGCCTGTCGGCGGTCGGACCCGGTCGCTAGGCTGACCCGCGGACGACGAAACCGGGAGGAGCACGGACGTGGCCGAGAGCACCACCCAACAGCGCCCGCTCACGGGCTGGGACAAGCCGGAGCTGGATCTCAGCGACGCGCAGTGGCAGTCCAGCAGCCGGGGCCTGGGGGATGTCCAGATCGCCTTTGTCGAGGGGTTCATCGCCATGCGGAACAGCGGCAGCCCGCAAAAACCGTCCCTGATCTTCACCCCCGCGGAATGGGGCGCGTTCGTGTCCGGAGCGCGGGAAGGGGAGTTCGACCTCACGTGAGCGGCCTGCCGGGGAGGTGAGCCGGGTGGCTCCGTCCGGCCGATCCGGGGGTGTCGCACCCCATTTTCCGGACACGCGACCGTGAGCGCCCTTTCGGGCCGACGCCTGAGCGAGGCTGACGCCATGAAGGAGAACAGTCGTACTCCGGAGGTGAGGAACCCATGAGCACCACCCTGCCGGTCATCGCGGCGGTCGACGGTTCGGACGACAGCCTGCGCGCTCTCGACTGGGCTCTCGACACCGCCCACCGGCGCGAGGCACGTCTGCGGGTGGTGCACGTGCGCCAGTACGCCGCCTGGGCGCAGACCGACGTCCTGGTCGCGGGCCCGCCGGACACGGGCGAGGACCCGGTGCTCGACCAGGCCCGCGAGCACCTCCAGGGACGGGCCTTCGCGGTGGCGACGGAGTACGTCGGTATGGAGGGCGTACCGGGCGCCGCCCTGCCGGAACTGGGCACCGACGCCCAGTTGCTGGTGCTCGGCTCCCGGGGCCGCGGCGGCTTCGCCAGCCTGCTGCTCGGTTCTAACGGCCTGGCCGCCGCCCGCGACGCCGAGTGCCCCGTCGTCGTGGTGCCCCGCCCCGGACGCGAGGTCCACGGCGAGGCACCCGACGGCCAGGGGCCCCGGGTGGTCGTCGGCCTGCACGTGGACAGCCCCGACGAGGCCACGCTGTCCTTCGCCTTCGCCGAGGCCGCACTGCGCGGCGCCCGCCTCCAGGTGGTCGCCGCTTACCCGTGGCCGGTGCAGACCTGGGCCGCCGCAGGCCAGATCATGCCGCCGGTGATCGACGAGGTCTCCATCGAGAGCGAGACCCGGGTCCTGGCCGACGGCTTCCTCGCCCCGTACCGGGAGCGCCACCCCGACGTCCGGGCCGAACCGTACGTCCTGCCCGGCGACGCCGCCGGACACCTCGTCGCCGCCTCCCGCGACGCCGAACTGGTCGTCGTCGGCCGTCACCGCCGACGCCTGCTGGCCCCCGCCCGCATGATGGGGTCGGTCACCCACGCCGTCCTGCTGCACGCGGTCTCCCCGGTCGCGGTGGTGCCGCCGGCCCCGCCGGAGGAGTGAGGACGCGTGCGGCCCGCGACTCTGCCCCAAGGGTGACGGGCCCGGGCCCCGGTCGCCGGGCCGGCCGCCGCAGGCGCGGGTCTGCCGGATCCGCGTCGTGGCCCGGCCCGCCGGACCGGGCGCAGACCGAGGCGTACGAGGGAGTGGCCTGCCACAGATACACACAGCTCGCCTGCGCCCCGGGTGTGACGCGGGCTCGGCGCGAGGGCAGGGGCGGGCGGCCGGTCCCCGGCGAGGGCACGGGGCGTCGCCGGTCCCGCGCGTGGCGCCCCGAGGCGTTCCGTGCCCCTGCCTCCCGCGGAACCCGGGTGCCTATCATCGGCCCCATGCAGGATTCGCCCGCCAGTGACACCCGGCTCGCCCTCGACCTCGCGCTGACCGTCCGGCACGACGGGCACGGCGGTGTCGCCGACGACCTGAGCGACCTCGGGGGTCTCACCACCTGGGTCCGGGCCCACCCCGGAATCGTGCCGGACGCCGAGGCCTTCACCGCCGACGAGACCGCCCTGGCCGGCGTCCGCGAGGTACGCGCCGCCGCCCGCGCCCTCTTCGCCCGCACCGTGCGCCCCGGCGCGCCGAGCCCCGCCGACGCCGCCCGCCTGCTGTCCGTCCCCGAGGCCCTGCGGCGCCTGAACACGGCCGCCGCCCGCACACCCGTCGTCCCCGTCCTGGACTGGGCCGACGGCGCCGGACCCGTCGTACGCACGGAGCCCGCGCACGGCGGGGGGCCCGACCTCGCGGCGGCCCTCGCCCAAGCCGTGATCGGCTTCCTCGCGGGACCCGACCGGCAGCGGCTGCGGGCCTGCCACGCACCGCGCTGTGTGCGCTACTTCCTCAAGGAGCACCCCCGCCAGGAGTGGTGCAAACCGTCCTGCGGCAACCGGGCCCGGGTGGCCCGCCACCACGAACGCCGGAAGCGGACCGTGTAGCCCGCCCGGACACCCGCCCGCACGCCGTTCACGGCCCCGGGCCACGTACCATGGCGGCATGTCGTTCCTCCGCCGCCGCAGCGCCACGCCCGCCGGGCCCGACTTCGACGTACTGGCCATGGACCCCGGCGACTGGCCCGGGAACCTGGGCGCCGGCCTGCTGCCCGCGCCCGACGGCAGCTGCCAGGGCGTCTTCCTGCGCTACGACCTGTTCGGCGGCCGCGGCCCCGCGATGATCATCGGCAACCTGCCGACCGGCTCCCCGGCCCGCGAGGTCCCCGAGGGCGAGATCCCGTTCGAGGTCGCCCAGCTGCTGCTGGCGCTGGAGAACGACGAGGAGATCACGGTCGTCGGCGCCGAGGACGTCCCGGTGATGCAGGGCGACAACCTGCTCATCGTGCGCCGCCTCAAGCTCTCCGAGAGCCGGATCTCCTGCGTGCAGTTCGACCGCAGCGACGGCGTCCTGGTGACCATCGCCGCCTGGGACCGCCCCATCACCGACGACCTGTACGCCCTGCTGAAGCCGCTCCCGGCGGAGCTTTTCCAGCAGGGCTGACCGGGCCGGCTACCGCACGGTCGTGAGCGTGACGTCGGCGGCGCGCACGTACCCGACCCGGTGGCCGTACTGGATCTCGTAGTACATGTCCTCGCCGGTCACCACCCGGTGGGAGGCCTCGTCGAAGGTGACCGCGTAGTAGTACTCGCCGGGCACCTTCTCACCGACCACGTACCGCTGCCCCTCGGACAGCCGGTACGGCAGCGGGGACACGGCCTGGGCCGGCACGCCCGCCGGATAGGCGGCCTTCTCCGGGTAGGCGCGTCCGTACACCGGGACGCTCTCCAGGCCCTCCCTCGGGGTGACCACCTCGCCCGAGGCGGGCACCGCCGCCGGGTTCCTCGGCGGGTCGTGGAACCAGGCCTTCTGGCCCAGGTACCAGATGGCCGTCCAGTCGCCCCACCGGTCGGCCACCGCGTACTGCTGGCCCGTGGAGACGCGGGAGGACAGGTCGTTCACCCCGGTCGTCGGAGTGGTGCCCAGGCCGACGTCCTTGATCAGGGGCGCGTTCACGTCGTGGTCGGAGTACAGCCGCACCTCGCTGGAACCGTGCGCCGCGCAGGGCTCGCCCCTGGTCGCGCAACCGGTGTACTCGGGACGGTTGGTGGCGTAGTCGGGGCGGATCGTCACCAGGCCGGACTTCTTGCCGGCGGTCGGCGTGAAGGGGCGGCCGAGGAGCCGGAAGTAGTGCCCCCAGTCCCAGTACGGGCCCGGGTCGGTGTGCATGCCCGGGATCGTCGCGGTGGTCGTGCCGGGGACGTTGCCGTGGCCGAGGATGTGCTGCCGGTCCAGCGGGATGTCGTACCTCTTCGCCAGATACTTCACCAGCCGCGCCGACGAACGGTACATCGCCTCCGTGTACCAGGCGTCCGGGTCCGCCAGGAAACCCTCGTGCTCCAGGCCGATCGACTTCGCGTTGACGTACCAGTTCCCCGCGTGCCACGCCACGTCCTTCGCCTTCACATGCTGGGCGATGTGACCGTCGGTGGAGCGCAGCGTGTAGTTCCAGGAGACGTACGTCGGGTCCTGGACCATGTCGAGGACCCCGTTCCAGGCGCCCTCCGTGTCGTGCACGACGATGTACCGGATGCGCTGGGAAGCCGGCCGGTTCCCCCGGTCGTGATTGCCGTAGTCGCCGTCCCCGAACTGCTCGTACGGTGCCGGGAGCCACTCGCAGGACACCGTCCTCGGGCACTCGGTACCGGCGGCCGAGGACGCGCGCAGACCCGCGCCCGCGAGCTGCGAGACGTCCGGAGTCACGTCGGGGCGGGCGGCCAGGGCGACCCGCTGCCCGGCGTCCGTGGTCCGTCGCTCGCCCGCGCGGATCACCTCGTAGACGTCGTTCGCGTACGCCGCCGCCGTCGCGGAGTCCTCGGCACCCGAGAAACGGGCCACCGCCCCGTACCAGTCGGCCGGGTCCGCGCTGAGCGGTTCGCCCAGTTCCCGCTGGGCCGCGGCGAGCAGCGCGGCACCACCGGACACGTTCGCCGCCGGGTCCTCGCGCAGCTCGTCGGGGCTCAGCCCGGTCAGCTCGGCCGCCTTCGGCAGCGTGGTCAGCCGGGCCGGCAGGACGGTGGGCGGCGCCGTGGCCGCCGGGCGCAGCGGGGCGCGGGCGTCGTCGCCGCGCGGGTCCTCGGCGCCCTCGCTGTGGTGCGAGGCTCCGGCCAGTGCCGTGTGCGCGTCGGTGAGGTGCAGCGGGCCGTAGCCGCCGGTCACGCTCGGCGCGCCGGGGTGCGCGTCCCAGCGGGACTGGAGGTAGGAGACGCCGAGCAGGACGCTCTGCGGCACCTGGTACTCGGCCGCCGCGGTGGCGAACGCGCGTTGGAGGCGGTCCGGTCCGGGCGGGGCGTCGGAGGGCCGGGCGGCGGACGGTGCCGCGCCGAGCAACGGCAACAGCAGTGCCGCGGTGGCCAGGGCGGGCACGACGGGGGAACCTCGCAAAACGGCCTCCTGTGACGGTCGGGCGTGGCGGGGCGTGCGGGGCCGGGCGTGGGTCAGTGGTACCCGGCGGTCCGACGATCCGTCAATCATGCCGTCCTTACGGAGATTCCCCACGTCAGCCGGGGGCGGGCGGGTTTCGCGGCGGCGGCTCACGGGCCTGCGCGGCGTCAGTGGCGTACACCAATGATCACTGCGAGGATCAGGGCGCACAAAATCCGCGGTGCGCCTCCGAAGGGCACACCGCGGACCGTCGGCCTTCGTGTCAGCGCGTGCCGACCGCCGCGCGCACCGCCCGACGGGCCATCTGGCAGTCGTCGTGCAGCCGGCGCAGCAGCAGCCGCTGTTCCTCGCCGGACGGCGCGGCACCCGGGTGGGCCGGCGCCGACGGTGCCGGGACCGTGTCGTGCATCGAACGCTGCACGGCCGTCTCGTACGTACGGATCTCCCGGGTCAGCACCAGCATCAGGTTCACCAGGAACGCGTCGCGTGCGGCGGTGCCCGGCGACTGGGCGGTCTGGCTGATCTGGCGGCGGGCCGCCGGGGCGTCACCGAGGACCGCCCACAGGGTCGCCAGGTCGTAGCCGGGGAGATACCAGCCCGCGTGCTCCCAGTCCACCAGCACTGGACCGGCCGGTGACATGAGGACGTTGGACAGCAGTGCGTCACCGTGGCAGAACTGGCCCATGCCCTGGCGTCCGCCCGCGTGGGCGATGCCGTGCAGCAGCTTCTGCAGGTCGCCCAGGTCCCGGTCGGTGAGCAGCCCCAGCTCGTGGTACCGGGAGATCCGGGCCGCGTAGTCCAGCGGGGCGTCGAAGGTGCCGGCCGGCGGCCGCCAGGCGTTGAGCCGGCAGAGGGCGCCGAGCGCCGCTCTGATGTCCGCCCGCGGCGGGGCCTCCAGCGGGTGCCGCTGCAGCGCCGCCACCCGCCCCGGCATCCGCTCGATCACCAGCGTGCAGTTGTCCGGGTCCGCTGCGATCAGCCTCGGCACCCGCACTGGGGGGCGGTGCCGGACGAACGAGCGGTATGCCCCTATCTCGTGCCTGATCCGCTCCGCCCACGCGGGGGAGTGGTCCAGTAAGCACTTGGCGACCGCCGTGCTGCGCCCGGTCGTACCGACCAGGAGCACGGACCGCCCGTTGCGGCGCAGCACCTGCACCGGGGCGAACTCCGGGCAGATCCGGTGCACGGAGGCGATCGCCGCGCGCAGTTGGGCGCCTTGAGGGCCGGACAGGTCGATTCTCCCGCTGAGCGGCTGCGTGCCGGGGCCCGCGCCGTGCCGCGCCCTGCCCGCCCCGAGCACCGGGGCCGCGGGACGAGCGGGGGCGAGATAGGGGCCGCCGCCCGCCGCCGGGCGGGGGTGCAGCGAGCGCTGCGGGGCGGACACGGAGGACGATGCTGCGTACATGGGCGAGACAGATCCCTTCGTGTGCCTGCTGTGCCTGCCTGAAGCGGTGCCCGACCGTTGCGTACGGAAGGGAACGCTTTCTGAAAGCCGTCGCGCCGCCCGCCCGGCCGCCCGGGGGCCACCCTGGGGAGTAACCCCGCGGCGACCGGGTCGGGGTGGCGCATTCCTACCTGACACCCGGCCGGCCGTGGCACACCATCTGGCGCACCCTGGCGAACGGTGGCGAATAGTCGCCCGGCAACCCGCACGGGGCTACATTCAACTCAGCCGAGAACCTGGGGGCTTGACGTGAGCGGCGAACCCAACACGCGTCTGACGGACCTGTTCGGCCTGGCCGGCTGGTCCAAGGGCGAGCTCGCGAGGCTGGTCAACCGGCAGGCGGCGGCCATGGGCCACCCCCAGCTGGCGACCGACACCTCGCGGGTGCGGCGGTGGATCGACATGGGAGAGATCCCGCGCGATCCGGTGCCGCGGGTGCTGGCGGTTCTGTTCACCGAGCGTCTCGGCCGTGTCGTGACCATCGAGGACCTCGGTCTGGTCCGGCACGGGCGTGCGGGGAAACGGTCACGCGGCGGGAGCGAGGAGCATCCCGACGGAGTGCCGTGGGCGCCCGAGCGGACTGCGGCGGTCCTCACCGAATTCACGGGAATGGACCTCATGCTCAACCGACGCGGCTTGGTGGGCGCGGGCGCCGCGCTCGCCGCGGGATCCGCACTCAGCGACGCCATGCACGACTGGCTGCACACCGACCCGGCCCTGGCTGCCGACGCTCCCGACCTCCACCATCCCCTGCACGCCGACCCCGCCGGGTTCGACCGCTACGAGGCAGCCCCCATCGGGTCGCAGGAAGTGGAGGAACTGGAGCGCTCGGTCGAGGTGTTCCGCGCCTGGGACGCCGCCCGTGGCGGCGGTCTCCAGCGCAAGGCCGTGGTGGGCCAGCTCAACGAGGTGGGAGGCATGCTCGCCTACCACCACCCACCCCATCTCCAGCGACGCCTGTGGGGCGTCGCCGCCAACCTCGCCGTCCTCGCGGGCTGGATGTCGCACGACGTCGGCCTGGAGCCCACGGCCCAGAAGTACTTCGTCATCGCCGCCCACGCCGCGCGCGAGGGCGGGGACCGGCCCCGGGCCGGCGAGGCGCTCTCCCGGGCGGCCCGTCAGATGGTCCATCTGGGCCGGGCCGACGACGCGCTCGACCTGATGAAGCTCGCCGAGTCCGGTTCCGGCGAGGAGGTGCTGCCGCGCACCAAGGCCATGCTCTACACCATCGAGGCCTGGGCCCAGGCCTCGATGGGCAAGGGCCAGGCGATGCGCCGCACCCTCGGGCGGGCCGAGGACCTCTTCGTCTCCGACAAGGCGGACGTGCCGCCGCCGGACTGGATGCAGACGTTCAAGGAGGAGGATCTGTACGGCATGCAGGCCCTGGCCTACCGGACGCTCGCCGAGTTCGAGCCCGGGGCCGCCGCACACGCGCAGCACTACGCGGAGAAGGCCCTGGCCCTGCGGATCGACGGCCGCCAGCGGTCGAAGATCTTCGACTATCTGTCCATGGCCTCCGCCTGCTTCATCGCCGACGACCCCGAACAGGCGGACCGGTACGCGCGCCTCGCCCTGGTGTCGATGGGGTCCAACTCCTCCCAGCGGACCTGGGACCGGCTGCGTCAGATGTACCGGCTCACCGCCCAGTACGCCGACTATCCGAGGATCCAGGAACTGCGCGAGGAGATCGAACTGGCGCTGCCGAAGAACAAGCCGTCCAAGGGAAAGGGGAGGGGCGGCAACACCGCTCCGGCATAGCGTGCGACGCGTCGACTAGGACGTCACCCGGGCCATCAGCACGCAGGCGTCGTCCCGGCCCAGGTACTCGCCGCACTCTTCCGTCACGAGGCGTACGCCGTCCTGTGCCGACTCCACCTGGGTCAGCCGGGGAGCCAGGGGCAGGAGTCGCCGCACGTCCGCGGGCGCGAGTCCGCCGGTGTACAGGAGCAGCAGGTCGCCGGCTCGGAGGGTCGTCCCGGCCTGTCCTTCCAGCTCGCGCCCCGTCCCCTCGCGGAACAGCAGCGGGACGGGGTGTCCGGCGTGCGCCCACGTCAGCGTGCGGGTGTGGGGCCGGTAACCGCAGTACAGGGCGGAGCGCACGGGTGGCAGCGCGGCGTCCTCGAGTAACCGGTCGACGCGCTCCGGGAGTTGACCGGGTCGCGTGCCCGCCGTCGCCAGGCCGCGCAGGGCGCCTATCAGCACTGTCGGGCCCTGGGCCCCCTCGGCGCCCGGACCGGCGAGGTCACCGACGCTGAGCAGGGTCTCGTCGCCGGCGAGGGGGCACGCGTCGTACCAGGCGCCGCACCCGGGCGCGTGGGACCGCGACGGCAGGTACCCGGCGGCCAGGTCCAGGCCCGGCCGCCCCTGGTGCGGGAACCGCAGGAGGCCGTGCCAGGGTGGCGGCACGGCTTCCCGCGGTTCGACCGCGGCCCGTTGCCCGGCGTCCGCGGGCAGCGGATGGCGGCCGAGCGAGTCACGGGTCTCGCTCACCGCCCGCTGACTGCGGCGCAGTTCGCTGACGTCGCGCAGTACCGCCCACATCGAGGCGGTACTGCCGTCGGCGTCGAGCACGGGCTCGCCCATCATGTGAACGGTGCGTACGGTGTCGTCGGGGCGTACGACGCGGAACTCGCCGTCGATGGGCCGGCCGTCGACGAGGCAGTCCGTGACCATCGCGGTCAGCTTGGGCCGGTCCTCGGCGAGTACCAGGGACGGGAGTTCGTCGAGGCTGAGCGGGGCGGCGGTGTCGTCGAGGCCGAGGATGTGGAAGAGCTCGCCGGACCACTCCGCCTCGTCCGTCAGCAGGTTCCACTCCGCGCTGCCGACCCGGCTGAGCAGCGAACCGGGCCGTGGCGCGGGCGCCGGTCCGTCCCGGAGCTGCGCCAGGTGCTCGTCGATGTCGCTGAGTTGGTGCAGCGCCAGGTCGTACAGGGCGCGCTGCCAGCGTCCGCGGGGGTCCGTTCCGTCGTCCTGGCTGCCTCGCCGTACCGCGTCCACGTCGCCCCTCAGCCGCCGCGCCTGAGATATCAGGGACTCGACCGAGCCGTGTCCCGGTGGCTGGGCGGCCGGGTGGTCCGCGGAGAGATGGGACGACATGACGCACTCCGATGTGCTGACGGTACGACCAGGGCGGAACCGAGGCTGGCGGAAGGACCGCTACGACTGTTGCACAGCCCGCGACGCCCCGTAAGGGATTTGGCGACACACGATACGGTGGTGCTCCTGGCATATGCCACAGTCTTCCCGGAGTGGCTTGGGGACCCGAACGGCGTACGCGAAACCATGGGCAAGTCGTAGGGCTCGTACGGGACTTGACGGGGGCCGGGGCCCTTCGGTGTCGTCGACCTGGTGTTCGGTGAACCCCTGTTCTAGGACGGGCCGAGCGGTGCCGGGCGGGGTGCCAGTTCGACGGGTGTGCGCGCTCCCGTCTCCAGGGCCCGTACACCGGCCTCGGCGACCGCGGAGGCGGCGTACCCGTCCCAGGTGCCCGGGCCGGTGACCCGGCCCCGCCGGGTGGCGTCGACCCAGGCCCGCACCTCGCGGTCGTAGGCGTCCGCGAACCGTACGAGGTAGTCCTGCGGCACCTCCTCGCGGGCTCCGCCCCCCGCCGTCACCACCATGCTGTGCGCGTCGCCGATCCGGGCGCTGCCCGCCTCGCAGACGGCCTCGCAGCGCACCTCGTAGCCGAAGCCGCAGTTGACGAAGATCTCCACGTCGACCAGCGCGCCCCCCTCGGCCTCCAAGAGCACGAACTGCGGATCGAGCAGCCCCTCGGGCGCCCCCGCGGACGGGCGCGGGCGGAGCACCGTGACCGCGGTCAGTTCCTGCCCGAGCAGCCAGCGGGCCGCGTCGATCTCGTGCGTGACGGAGCTGGTGACCAGCATCGACGAGGTGAAGTGCGACGGGGAGGACACGTTGCGGTGGACGCAGTGCAGCATCAGGGGCCGGCCCAGCCGCCCGCCGTCCAGCAGCGACTTGAGCTGCCGGTACTCGGCGTCGTACCTCCGCATGAAGCCGATCTGCGCCAGCCTCCGGCCCAGCCGCGCCTCGGCCTCCACCACACGCAGCGCGCCCGCGGAGTCCGGCACCATCGGCTTCTCGCACAGCACCGGCAGCCCCCGCGCGAAGGCGGCCAGCAACGCCTCCTCGTGCACCTCGCCCGGTGAGGCGATCAGCACCGCCTCGACGCCCGGCGCGTCGAGCGCGGCCTCGGCGTCGGTGTGCACGACAACGCCGTCGATTCCGCCCACGGCCGCCTCCGCCCGCTCGGCGTCGGGATCCGCCACCGCGGCGACCCTGGCGCCGCTCACCACCTCGTCGAGGCGTCGTATGTGATCGGCGCCCATGTGCCCCGCGCCCAGGACCGCCACACCCAGAAGATCGCTCACGCTCCGCCGGCTCCTTCCCCGTCCGCCGCACCACCCGCCGAGGAGCGGGTACGTGTACGGCGAACAGGGTTTCATGGTCGTCAAGAGGGGCGGAGTCCCCGGGCCGGGGAGGCGGGCGTCAGTACCGCAGCACCCCCGCGATACCGTCCGCCTCCCCGAGCGCGCCGTCCGGCACGAATCGGACGTCGGCACCGGTCTGAAGGCACTGCTCGACGATCTCGTCCACGATGTCCTCGCGGGCGTCGAGGTCGCCGCCGTCCGCCGGCACCAGATGCTCGCCGTCGTCGCGCACGGTCACCCGGAAGTTCTCCTCCACGGCGAGCAGCCGTACGCGGCCGGTGCGGGCGCTCTCCCACAACTCGTCGACGCCGGCGGCGAAGTCCTTGCGCCCGCGGGCCGCCTCCAGCTCCCTGGCCACGGCCTCGACCCAGCCCCGCGCCTCGTCGTCGAGCACCGGCCGCACCGCCTGCCACACGGCCTCGGCCGTACCGTGCGCGAGGCCGCCGTGCGGGACGGGTACCGCGTCCCGCACAGCGCTCCCGGCCTCCTCCAGCAGGGACAGCGCGGCCTGCGGACCGGTGACGTACAGCGGCCGGGGGTGCGCGCGCAGGACCCTGCCCATCGCGGCGTCGGCCTCGCGCAGGAACCGGCGGGTGCCCTCGTCCCGGAAGGTGCTCGGCGCGTCACCGATCCGTTCCTGGCGCTCTGGGTCGAAGTTCTCCGGAGGCCGGTCGAGGGGGAAGCCACCGGTGCGGTCCTCGACGACCCGCCCCGCGCCGCCGCTCCACAGCGTGACGCGGTCGGCGGCGACCGACAGCACCCAGAACGGCCGCTCGGCGGCCTGCGCGGCGACGAGGTTGCGGGTCAGGAAGGTGTCCGACAGGACCACGCGCTCGGGCACGGAACGGGCGAGCGTCCAGACCTGGTGCTCGCCGGGGGCGGCGAAGAGGGCCAGGCCGTCCTCGGCGTACGTCAGGTCGACCTCGGCGAGGGCCCGGTCGAGTTCCCGGGAGACCTCCATACGCCGTTCGCGGGTGACCGCCGGATCGTCCTCCAGTTGTCTCTTGGCCTCGGCGACCACGTTGCGCAGCCGGACGGGGTCCTGGGTGTTGTCCGGTTCGCGGCGGTGCGTCGGCGTCAGTACGGACACGGCCGGGTACGGGCGGGGGCGCCGCAGTTCGGCGAGGGTGACGGGACTCAGATCGTGCTCCATGTCAGCACGATAGGACTGATGGGCGTATCAGGCATTCGGAGCAAATCGCCTGCCGGTCCGACCTGGCCGGTCCCGTCCGTCGTGCGGTTCGATCGTCCGGTCCGGTCATCCGGTCCGGTCATCCGCTCCCGTCGTCCGGACCAGCCGTCCGGATCAGTCGTCGTCCTGGGAGGTCCGGGAGGCCTCGGGGCCGCAGGAGCTGCCGTCGGGCGGCAGGGTGCCGTAGAGCAGGAAGTCGTCGACCTTGCGATGCACGCACTCGGAGGACGCGTAACCGGTGTGCCCTTCGCCCTTGTTGTCGAGAACCACGGCCGAGGGGCCGAGCCGCTCGGCCGTCTCCACGGTCCAGCGGTACGGGGTGGCCGGGTCGCCCCGGGTGCCGACCAGCAGCATTTTCGCGGTGTCGAGGTCCTTCACGTCGTCCCGGACGAAGTCGGTGCCCTTGGGCCGGCCGTAGCACATGAGCACCTGGGTGAGCCGGTACCGGCCGAAGACCGGCGAGGCCTCCTCGTACCGTGCGCGCAGTCGGCCCAGGGAACCCGCGACCCGGTCGGCGGTGGGACGGTCGGGGTCGTCGGCGCAGTTGATCGCCATCAGGGCGGCCGGCAGATTGTCCATGGGGACGTCCTCCTGGTCGGTGAGCCCGCCGCCGGCTTCCGCCGGGCCCCGCGCGCGGACCGGGAAGGTGACGCCGCCGGACACGAAGCCCTCCAGGCCGCGCGTGTCACCGTCCTCGAGCAGCTGGGCGAGCGCCCGCTCCAGCGTGGGCCACAGCTCCCGGCTGTACAGCGCCTGACCGATGGCGCCCACCATGTCCTGTCCCGAGAAGGGCTCGCCGAAGCCCGTCGGAACCGGGTCGGAGTCGAGCGAGGCGACGAGCTGGACGACCTGCCGCCGGGCGGCCCTGGCGTCCTGCCCGAACGGGCAGGTGATGCCCTCCACGCACCAGTCGAGGAAGTTCTCCAGCGCGGTCTGCTGCCCCCGCGCGCCCGCCAGCCCCTGCTCGGTCAGCGACTCCGTCAGCGTGTCCACCCCGTCCAGCACCATCCGGCCGACCTTGTCGGGGAACTGGGCGGCGTAGACCGCGCCCAGGCGGCTTCCGTAGGAGAAGCCGAGGTAGTTGAGCCGGTCGTCGCCGAGCGCCCGGCGCATCACGTCCATGTCGCGGGCGGCGTTGACCGTGCCGATGTGGGGCAGCACGGGACCGGAGTGCTTCGCGCACTCGGCGGCCGCGTCCCGCAGGCGCCTGAGCACGTCCTTCGGATCGGTGAGCTCCTCGTCCCCGTCCGTGGCCTCCATGATGTCCAGCGTGGCCGGGCCGCAGGTGACCGGCGAGGACCGGCCGACGCCGCGGGGGTCGAAGGTCACCACGTCGTAGCCGTTGGTCAGGTGCATGAAGTCCTTGCCGCCGGCGGAGAGTTCGTTCACCCCGGAGCCGCCAGGCCCGCCGAAGTTCAGCAGCACCGAACCACGCGAGTCACCGGTCGCCCGGTACCGGGCGAGGGCCACGTCGAGCGTTCCCGCCTTGGGCCGGTCGTAGTCGAGGGGGACGGTGACCTTCCCGCACTGCAGGTCCTTCGGCGCGTCCATGCCCTCGCACGCCGACCAGGTGATCCTCTGGTCGTAGAACCGGGACAGGCCGGGCGCGGGATCGTCCGCGGTCGCGGCGGGCAGTCCCGCGCCCAGCAGGGCCAGCCCGAGCGCGCCGGTGACCGCGCAGCGCCGGACCGAGGGCCGAGTCGACAGCTTGGCCAGCATCGATGCCTCCCGGACGCCCCGTCGCGGACCGGTGGTCGGCGCCCTCGATCACCATAAGCGGGTCCAGTGGACCTCGCCTGTGGACCGTCTCTACGAGGGAACGGAGGGTTACGGCGGGCGTACGGGCTCTGCCGCTTGTTCGACAAAATGGCCACTCGATGGAGTGAAAGGCCTATAAGCCATAACTCGGATGGTGCGTCCGCGTTTTAACCGGTGCGGGCGAGCGCCCGTGATCATGTGTGGAAGGCAGGGAACCGCATGAGAAGGGTTACCCGAAACGGAGTGCTCGCCGTCGCCGCCTCCGGCGCGCTGGCCGTGACGATGCCGGCGTACGCCGCGTTCGCGTCCGACGGCGCCGCCGCGGACGGATCCGCGGCCGGCTCGCCCGGGCTGATCTCCGGCAACACCGTCCAGCTCCCGGTGAACGCGCCGGTCAACGTGTGCGGGAACACGGTGAACGTGGCGGGGCTCCTCAACCCGGCCGCGGGCAACAGCTGCGCCAACACCGGGGGGAGCGGTACGGCGCACAAGGGGACGGGCGCTTCCGCCGGCACCGGCGCGTCCGGCACGGGCACGTCCGGCACCGGCACGTCCCGCACCGGCATGTCCGGCGGCGCGGTCGCCGAGGGCGGCGCCGAGGACTCGCCGGGCGTGCTCTCCGGCAACGGGGTGCGGCTGCCGGTCCACCTTCCGGTGAACGTCAGCGGCAACAGCGTCAACGTCGTGGGCATCGGCAACCCGGCCGTCGGCAACGAGTCGGTGAACGCCTCCGGCGAGGACCCCGGGCCCGAGCGGCCTCCGGTGAGGCCGGAGCCGGAGCCTGAGTCGGAGCCGAAGCCGAAGCCGGAGCCGTCCGTGCCCGAGAAGGAGCGCGCCCAGCCGGAGCCGGTCCCGCACGGCGTCTCACCACAGGCGTCGGCGTCCCTCGCCCACACCGGTGCGGACCAGATCCTGTCCGCTCTGGCCGGTGGCGCCGCACTCGCGCTGGGCGGAGCCGTCCTCCACCGGCGGTTCCGGCAGCCGGGGGCCGGGGCCTGACCGAGCGTGGGACGACCGTCCCGGGGCGCCGGACAACACTCCGCCGGGACGTTCCGCTACGCCGCGGAAGCGGGGGGCGTCGCGGGGCCACGCGCGGCGTCGGGAGGGACACGTGGGTGTCGCCGGGGCGGATGCGGCGGCGGGCCACGCATGGGGCGCCGAAACACGGGTGGCGTCGCGGGGGACACGTGTTGGCGTCGCCGGGACAGGGGCGGCGTCGGCGGGGCCTGTCCGCCTTCGCCGGCACGCGTTCACCTTCGCCGGTACCTGTCCGCCGACGCCCGGTGGCCTCGTCCGCGATCCCCTCCGCCCGGCTTCACGCCTCGTGGAACCGGCGGTGCAACGCGCGGACCTCGGCGGTCAGTTCCGGTACCGGGCCCTCCACGGTCACACCGGGCGCCACCTCGTGCACCGCCAGCGTCCGCACCGGCGGCGCGGGGACGCCCAGTTCCGCCAGCCAGCCCACGAGCTGCTCCGACGAGGCGACGTACACGATGCGTCCCAGGCCCACCCAGGCGTGCGCGGCCGCGCACATCGGGCAGTGCTCGCCGGAGGTGTACACCGTGGCGGCGGCCCGCTCGTCGGGGGTGAGGTGGGCGGCGGACCAGCGCGCGAGCTCGAACTCCGGGTGACGAGTGCGGTCGCCGGAGGCCACGCGGTTGTGGTCCTCGGCCAGCACCGTGCCGTCCGCGCCGACCAGGACCGACCCGAACGGCTCGTCGCCGGCCTCCAGTGCCTCGCCCGCCAGCTCCACGCAACGGCGCAGGTGTGACAGTTCGGCGTCCTTCACGACCATGCGCACGGCCCTCCTCCACGACGTGATCTCCCCCGCAGCCTACGCCGCCGACACATTGCGATGGCATGTCGCGGGAGTTAGAGTCTCTAACTATGGCGAGAGTCGTTAGTGGCGCTCTCGCCGACCAGCGCAGAGATCTCGAAGTGAAGGGGACCGCCATGTCCGCAGCCATCCCGCAGCCGCATGTCCCGCACGTCGTCCTGGGATCCGGCCCCGCCGGTACCGAGCTCGCTCGTGAGCTGGTACGCAGGGGGCATCCCGTCCGTCTCGTCGACCGGAGGGGCGAAGGTCCCGGGATCGAGGGCGTCGAGCGGTTCGCCGCCGACGTGAGCACGGTCGAGGGAGCCGGGGCCGCGATAGGCGACGCCGCCGTCGTGTACCACTGCGTCAACGTCGCCTATCACCTCCAGACCGAGCTGATGCCGTGCGTCCAGGAGGCCGTGCTGGCCGCCGTCGAGGCGAGCGGGGCCCGGCTGGTCGTGCTCGACACGCTCTACCCGTACGGGCGGACCGGGGGAGCGGTGATGACCGAGGACAGTCCCTGGCGGGCGACCGGCCGCAAGGGACGGATGCGTGCCGAGCTCGACGAGCGGTATCTCGCCGCGCACCGGGCCGGCCGGGCTCGTGTGGTTCTCGGTCGCAGCGCCGACTTCGTCGGTCCCGGCGTGCTCAACTCGACCCTCGGTGCCGCCGTCTTCCCGGGCGCGCTCACCGGCGGTGACGTCCCGGGGCTGGGCGACATCGACCTGCCGCACAGCTACACCGCCATCCGGGACGTGGCGGCCGGCCTCGCGACGCTCGGTGAGCGCCCCGAAGGTGACGGCCGTGTGTGGCACCTGCCCACCGCCCCGGCCGTCAGCACACGCGAGATCTACACGATGATCGAGAAGCGGGTGGGCCGGCCGCTGAACGTCGTGGTGCTGACGGAGCCCCGCCCCTTCGGCCCGTTCGACGAGCGTTTCATGGCCGAGTACGCGGAGATCTTCTACCAGCACACGGAGCCCCAGATCGTGGACTCCACCGCCTTCGAGCAGTTCTTCGGGGTGACCCCGACGCCGCTCGTGGAGACCGTGGAGACCACCGTGACCTGGTACGAGCAGTGGCTCGGGAGCCGGTGACGGTCCCGCGTCCTCAGCGGCGCGGACGCGGTCGTGACCGGTCCAGCGCGGCCACGCCGAGTGCGGCCAGACCGATCTGGATGAGCCACTCGACCCAGTCGACGCCGTTGGTGTCGGCCACGTCGAAGGCCGCCGCGACCCATGATCCGATCAGCGCGGCCAGGATGCCGACGCCGATCGTCCACAGCACGCCGATGCGCTGACGGCCCGGGACGACGAGTCGGCCCAGGACGCCGATGACGATACCGATGACGATGGCACTGATGATGCCGCCGATTTCCATCTTCGCCCCTTCGTGTCAAGACCCCCGCGGTAGTGCGTGTGCCCGCTGCGGGCGGGTGCAGTCCGCGGAAGGCTTCGGGGCGTGCGGCTTCGGGGGCGTGCGCGAGCCGGCCCGCGTTGTGCGGCCCGGCTCGTGGCGTTCCCTTCCCCGTGCGTCCGGGGTCCCGTGTGTCTAGGGCTTGCGCATGCTCTTCGCCGCCGTGGCGGCGCACACCGTCCCCAGGGCCAGGGTCAGCGCGCCGATGATGATGTTGTTCCAGATGACGCCGGCGTCCGGGCTCGTGCCGACGATCCACGGCGAGATGATCATCCAGATGCCCATCGCGCACATGGCCCCGCTGAGGCCGTACATGCGGTCCGGGGCGCGGGTGAATCCCAGGGCCAGCAGGCCGATGGCGATTCCTATGATCAGGTTGTGGGCCACGAGCGAGGGCTGGCTGGTGGTGAAGTGGAGTATCCACGGGGACACGGCACAGTAGAGGCCGAGCAGGAACACCGGCCCGTCCACGAGTGCCACGTCCCGGCCACCGAGCATGCGGGCGTAGCGTGCCTGCATTTCCGGAGCGTCGGGGTGGCTGGTCATGTCACCTCGGGTGTGCGAGACGTTGGCCATGAGTCGTCTCCTTCGACTTGCCGGGCCGACCGCGTCTGGTGCGGTGTGCGATTACGCGGTATATGTCCATTCTGCTCTTATTTCTCCCTTATGTGTAGTCGTAGCCGGACTGGACATGTCCACGCGGATCGCGGGCAGGTGTGGAGGTGGGAGAGCGCGTGCGAGCGTGCGGCGGACGGGACGGTGGAGGTGACCGCCACTATGGGCGCGAAGGTGTTGGAGCGGTTCCCGGCGGGATCGCCGCGCGGGTCGTGGCCCGCGGAGGAGTGCGCCGCGCGCCGTCGTGCGCGGGGTGAGTCCGCGACCGTCGTGATGGACCTGGAGTCGGACGCCTTCCTGGTGGTCGTCCAGGCCCGCGACGAGAGCTGAACGCGGGGAATGTATTTCGGTGTCTGAAAGGTTGGCAATTACATCCAGTCGTCCGGCGTGTCCGGCACGGCCAGTCGTCCAGCCGACCTCTTCACCACCAGCGCACCAGCGAGGCACCCCTTGAACCACCCCGCCCCCGAGCAGCCCGTCGACGTCGTGGCCCGTCTGCGCGCCACCTTCCGCACCGGCCGTACCAAGCCCGTCGAGTGGCGCACCGCACAGCTGCGCCGGCTGCGCGCACTGCTCACGGAGCACGGCCCCGACCTGGAGGCGGCGCTCCACGCCGACCTCGGCAAGAGTGCCGCCGAGGCCCAGCGCACGGAGATCGGCTTCACGGTGCGCGAGATCGACCACACCCTCGACCACCTCACCGACTGGCTGCGCCCCGAGCCCGCCCCCGTCCCGGCGCACCTCGGCGCCGACGCCACGGCCTGGACGCAGTACGACCCCCTCGGCGTCGTCCTCGTCATCGCCCCCTGGAACTACCCGGCCCAGCTCCTGCTCGCACCGGTGGTCGGCGCCCTGGCCGCGGGCAACACGGTGGTCGCCAAGCCGAGCGAGCTGGCCCCGGCCACCTCCGCGGCACTGGCCCGCCTGCTGCCCCAGTATCTTGACACCGAGGCCGTGGCCGTCGTCGAGGGCGGGATCCCCGAGACCACGGCCCTGCTCGCCGAGCGCTTCGACCACGTCTTCTACACCGGCAACGGCACCGTCGGCCGCATCGTGATGCGCGCCGCCGCAGAGCACCTCACCCCGGTCACCCTCGAACTCGGCGGCAAGTCCCCGGCGTTCGTCGACCGTGACGCCGACCTCGACCTCGTCGCCGCCCGGCTGGCCGGCGGCAAGTTCCTCAACGCGGGCCAGACCTGCGTGGCCCCCGACTACGTGCTCACCGACCCGGAGACCGCCGCCGCCCTTGAACCGGCGCTGGCCCGAGCCGTCGAGGGTCTGTACGGCGCCGACCCGGCGCGGTCGGCGGATTACGCGCGGATCGTCAACGAGCGCCACTTCGACCGGCTGACCGGCCTGTTGGACTCCGGCCGGGTGGTCGTAGGCGGTGACAGCGACCGTACGCGGAAGTACATCGCGCCGACCGTGCTCGCCGACGTGGCTCCCGAGGCGCCGGTGATGCGCGAGGAGATCTTCGGCCCGATCCTGCCGATCGTCACCGTGCCGGGCCTGGACGAGGCGATCGATTTCGTCAACGACCGCGACAAGCCGCTGGCCCTCTACGTCTTCAGCGAGTCCGACACGACCCGGGAGCGGTTCGCCGCGGAGACGTCCTCCGGCGGCCTCGGCCACGGGCTGCCGCTCGCCCATCTCACCGTCTCCGACCTGCCCTTCGGCGGAGTGGGGGAGAGCGGCATGGGCAGTTACCACGGCCGCTACTCCATCGAGACGTTCAGTCACCGCAAGGCGGTCCTGAAGAAGCCGCTGAACTGAGCGGCCCGACCGTCCCACGCCAGCCCGGCCGAGAACCGGCCGGGTTGAACTGGTCTACACCCTTGACTGGTACATACCAACGCGGTTGAGTGTGCCTCGAACCCCCCACCACGGCCGCCCCGCACGCCGTGGCCGGTCCGGCCGGCACGCGCGCACAAGGCTCCGCTCCGCCCTGCCCCTGCGACGGGAGCGGCCGTGCTCCGCCGAAGGAGGCAGATCCGTGTCGAGGCGCCGTATATCCGCTCTGGTGACCGTGCTCGCCCTCGCGGGAGCCGTGCCCGTGCTCCTGCCCGCCACCGAGGCGTCCGCCGCCTCGTGTTCCAGCTACCCGGCCTGGTCGGCCGACGCGAACTACAACACCGGCGACATCGTCCGCTACACCGACGGCAAGGCCTACCGGGCCGAGCACGCCAACCCGGGCTACGACCCGCTGATCAGCACCTGGTACTGGGAGCCGTACGCCTGCGACGGCGGCTCGGAGACTCCGGTCGGCGACTTCGTGGTGTCCGAGGCCCAGTTCAACCAGATGTTCCCGGGCAGGAACTCCTTCTACACCTACAGCGGCCTCACCGCCGCGCTCAGCGCCTACCCCGGCTTCGCCGACACCGGCAGCGACACCACCAAGAAGCAGGAGGCGGCGGCCTTTCTCGCCAACGTCAGCCACGAGACCGGCGGACTCGTGCACATCGTCGAGCAGAACACCGCCAACTACCCGCACTACTGCGACTGGGGCCAGTCCTACGGCTGCCCGGCCGGCCAGGCCGCCTACTACGGACGGGGCCCGATCCAGCTCAGCTGGAACTTCAACTACAAGGCCGCGGGCGACGCGCTCGGCATCGACCTGCTGAACAACCCCTGGCTGGTGCAGAACGACGCGGCCGTCGCCTGGAAGACCGCCCTGTGGTACTGGAACACCCAGTCCGGGCCGGGCAGCATGACCGGGCACAACGCCATGGTGAACGGCGCCGGCTTCGGCCAGACGATCCGCTCCATCAACGGGTCCCTGGAGTGCGACGGCAAGAACCCCGCGCAGGTGCAGAGCCGCGTCTCCAAGTACCAGCAGTTCAGCCAGATCCTCGGCGTCTCACCGGGCGGCAACCTCTACTGCTGAGCCACGCCGGGTGCGCGCGAGACTCCACCGAGGGCCTCGGAAGCGATCACCGCGGAGTCCGCGGGCACCTGACATCCCGGCGACCCGCCCGCCCACCGCGTCGGCTTCGGCCCGATGCGGTGGACGGGCGGCGCCGCCTTCCACCTCGGCCCGCCGGGCGACCGCGAGCCCCGGCAAGATCCCGACGACACCCTCCGGCTCCGCGCGGGCGAGGATCGCCTGGACCCCGCGCCAGGGCCCGAACGTCCTGGCCGTCCCCGGTACCGGCGATCCCGGCCGTCTCACCGAGGACGTCGCGGCGGGCGCCCTGCGCCTCACCGACGGGGGACCCGGCCCGACTCGACGGCGCCCGGACGGGCCGACCCGCCCAGCGGCTCGCGCTGCCGGCACAGCTTCACGCCCCCGGGAGGCCTGACGCGCACGCACGGCTCCAGGCGCCGGACGGGCCGTGGCGCAGGAGAGGGCCGAGGCGTACGCGAAGAGCCACGCGCTACACGGTCCACACCCCGTCCCGCATGATGTGCCGCTCCCTCTGCTCGCGTACCTCGTGCCATGCCTGGACCGCGAGCGGACGCACCCGGAACCAGGCGTACGAGGCGCTGTCCTCGCGCGGGTCCCAGCCGGTCTTCGCCCGGAACGCCTCGGCCGCCGCGGACGGCGCCCCACGCCGCGCGAACGTCTCCACCTCGCCGTCGATCAGGACGACGTCCCGCGTGTGCCCGAAGGCCAGCCGGGCCCGGGCGCCGTCACGCAGGTTGCGGCCGGTCGGGTTGGTGAGCCGGGTGCACAGCCAGACCGACTCCCCGTGCCACACGAACCACAGCGGAACCATGCAGGGCAGGCCGTCGGCGTCCGCCGTGGCCACCCAGACGTCCTCCTCCCGCTCCAGCCGGTCCAGCACGTCCTGCTTGCGTTGCCGGGGCTCGCGCGGCGGTGCGGTGATCTCCATGGCCGTGACGGTAATGGACGTCCGGCGCTCGCGCCTCGGGCCCAGGACGTAGGACCGGAGACCGGCGCGGCATTGTGCGGAGAGCAGTTTTACGTATAACCTCTCCCGTCAATCGCCCGTCCCGAAAGGCCCCGATGACCCGCATCGCCCTGGTCGCCCTCGTCGTCGACGACTACGACGAGGCGATCCGCTTCTACACCGAGGCCCTCGGATTCCGTCTCGCCGAGGACACGCCCCGGCCCGACGGCTCCCGCTGGGTCGTCGTCGAGCCCGGCGGCGCGGCGCAGGGCGCCGCCCTGCTGCTGGCCCGCGCCAAGGGGGAGGCGCAGCGCTCCCGGATCGGCGACCAGACGGGCGGGCGCGTCGGCTTCTTCCTGCACACCGACGACTTCGCCCGCGACCACGCCCGTATGACGGCCGCGGGCGTGACCTTCCTGGAGGAGCCCCGGCACGAGCCCTACGGCTCGGTCGCCGTCTTCCGGGACCTGTACGGCAACCGCTGGGACCTGCTCCAGCCCGCCGCTCCCTGACCCGCTCCGCACTCCTGTCCACGACCCGCCGAGGAACGACCGAACATGGCATCTACGCGCATAGACACCGAGACCCTCCGCCGCCTCCCGAAGGCGGTGCTGCACGACCACCTCGACGGCGGCCTGCGCCCCGCGACCGTCGTGGAGCTGGCGGAGACAGTCGGTCACAGCCTGCCCACCACCGACCCCGCCGAGCTGGCCGCCTGGTACTACGAGGCCGCCAACTCCGGGGACCTGGTGCGCTACATCGCCACCTTCGAACACACCCTCGCGGTGATGCAGAACCGCGAGGGCCTGCTGCGCACCGCCGAGGAGTACGTCCTCGACCTCGCCGCCGACGGTGTCGTCTACGGCGAGGTCCGCTACGCCCCCGAGCTGATGACCAGCGGCGGACTGACCCTCGCCGAGGTCGTCGCGACCGTCCAGGAGGGCCTGGCCGCCGGCATGGCCAAGGCGGCGGCGGCGGGCACGCCGGTCCGCGTCGGCACCCTGCTCTGCGGCATGCGGATGTTCGACCGCACGCGGGAGACCGCCGACCTCGCGGTGGCCTTCCGGGACGCCGGCGTCGTCGGCTTCGACATCGCGGGCGCCGAGGACGGCTTCCCGCCCGCCGACCACCTCGACGCCTTCGCGTACCTGCGCCGCGAGAACGTCCCCTTCACCATCCACGCCGGCGAGGCGCACGGGCTGCCCAGCATCCACCAGGCGCTCCAGGTGTGCGGCGCCCAGCGCATCGGCCACGGGGTGCGCATCACGGACGACATCCCGGACCTCGCGGCGGGCAAGCTCGGCCGCCTCGCGGGCTGGGTCCGCGACCGCCGGATCGCCCTGGAGATGTGCCCCACGTCCAACCTCCAGACCGGCGCCGCGACCTCGATCGCCGAGCACCCCATCACCGCGCTCAAGGATCTCGGTTTCCGCGTCACCCTCAACACCGACAACCGCCTCGTCTCCGGCACGACGATGACCCGTGAGATGTCCCTGCTGGTGGAGCAGGCGGGCTGGACGGCCGAGGACCTGCGCACGGTCACGGTGAACGCGGTGAAGAGCGCCTTCATCCCCTTCGACGAGCGCAGGGCCCTGATCGAGGACGTCGTCCTGCCGGGTTACGAAGCGGCGCTCTGAACGAGCCCGCGCGCATAGGCGGCCTGTCCGACGTGCTGGAGATCGTCGGACAGGACGCTCACCAGCCGGGCGCCGAGGGTGACCGGCGGGTCCCAGTTCTCGTCCACGATCCGCTCCAGGTCCTTCGCGGCCAGCGAGCGCAGGGCACCGAGCGTCTGCTCGTGCACGGCGTCGTGGTAACCGGTCAGCAGGTCGGCCGAATCGACCCGGACCTTCGCGACCTCCGCGGAGCTGTGGCCGTAACCGGTGTCGTGGCGGGGCAGACCGAGGGCGAAGCGTTTCTCCCACTCGCCGGTCAGCCACACCTGGTCGAGCCCGAAGGCGTCCGCGACGTGGTCGTCCTGGACGCGGGTGAGGTGCCAGACGAGCCAGGAGACGGAGTTGGCGTCACCGGCGGGGCGTGCGTTCAGGGAGTCCGGGCCAAGGCCCTCGACGGCGGCGTGGACTTCTTCCTGGATGCGGCCGTAGCCCTCGATGAGGATGTCCTTTGCGTGCATGGGTCCACCATCGCGCACTCCTTCCTCACGCGCTCCCCGTTTCCAGCAGCCCCATCAGCGCCCGCGCCGCCGGACTGGTGGCCTCGGCCGGTGGCAGCAGAGCGATGGTCTCGTACGCCGTGTCGTCGGTGTCCTTCAGTGGCAGCGAGGTGAGGGAGGCCCGCTTGTGCCGGAAGTGGCGCGGTACGACCGCGATGCCGAGGTTCTCGTCGAGCAGGTCGAGCAGACCGTGTACGTCGTTCACCTCCAGCGCGACGGTCCGCCGTACGCCCGCCTCGGCGAAGGCGGTGTCGGTGACGCGGCGCGGGCCCCAGTCCGGGTGGAAGTCGACGAAGACCTCGTCGGCCAGATCGCGCGGGGTCAGCACCGCGCCGCCCGTCGCCAGGCGGTGGTCGGGATGGCACAGCACGGTCATGGGCTCACCGGCGAGCGAGACCGACCGCAGCTGGTCCGTGTCGGCCTGGGTCCGGTAGGCGAAGGCCAGATCGAGCCGTCCGGCCGCGACCTCCTCCGCCAGCTCGCCCGAGCCCGCCTGCCGCAGCCGGATCTCCACGTCCGGGTGCTGCCCGCGGAACGCGGCCAGCAGCCCCGCCACCGGCACCCCGGCGACGCACTGCTCGGTGCCCAGCGACAGCGTGCCGCGCAGCACGCCCTGCACCGCGGCGACCGCCTCGTGCGCCGAGCGCACCTGGGCGAGGATCCGCCGGGCCTCGCCCAGCAGAGCCCGTCCGGCCTCCGTCAGCGTCACCCGGCGCGTGGTGCGCACGAACAGCGGCGCCCGCAGCTCCCGCTCCAGCGCCCGGATGGAAGCCGACAGGCCGGACTGGGAGACCAGCAGCCGTTCCGCCGCGCGGGTGAAGTGCTGGTCCTCGGCGACCGCGACGAAGTGCTGGAGGTGACGCAGTTCCATGACTGAGAAGCGTAGCCGCACAATCCCATCGGATTCTTCTGTTGGACCACTGCCCGCAGGTCACGACAGAGTGGGACACGGTTCCGCCCAAGCCCCGCACCCCGGGTGCCAACCCCTCTGGAGTCGCGTTGTACACCGCACACCCCGACCGCTACGCGGACATGCCCTACCGGCGCACCGGACGCAGCGGCCTGAAGCTCCCCGCGCTCTCGCTCGGCCTGTGGCACAACTTCGGCCCGGACCGCCCCGTCGAGACCCAGCGCGCCATCCTGCGCCGCGCCTTCGATCTCGGCGTCACCCACTTCGACCTCGCCAACAACTACGGCCCGCCGCCCGGCTCCGCCGAGTCCGCGCTCGGCGAGGCGCTCAGGGCCGACTTCGCGTCGTACCGCGACGAGCTGGTCATCTCCACCAAGGCCGGCTATCTGATGTGGCCCGGTCCGTACGGGGAGTGGGGCTCGCGCAAGTACCTGCTGTCCTCCCTCGACCAGAGCCTGACCCGCATGGGCCTGGACTACGTCGACGTCTTCTACTCGCACCGCCCCGACCCGGAGACTCCCCTGGAGGAGACGATGGGCGCCCTGCACACGGCGGTGCGGCAGGGCAAGGCGCTGTACGTCGGCGTCTCCAACTACTCCCCGGAGCAGACCCGTGAGGCCGCCCGTATCCTCGCCGAGCTGGGCACCCCGCTGCTGATCCACCAGCCGCGCTACTCCATGCTCGACCGCCGCCCCGAGACCAGCGGCCTCCTGGACACCCTCGACGAGCTCCAGGTCGGTTCCATCGCCTACTCCCCGCTGGAGCAGGGCCTGCTGACCGGCCGCTATCTCGACGGCATCCCGGAGGACTCGCGCGCCGCGAGCGACAGCCCCTTCCTGAACTCCGACGCGGTCACCGGGGAACTCGTCGGCAAGCTGCGCGCCCTGGACGAGATCGCGAAGTCCCGCGGCCAGTCGCTGGCCCAGATGGCGCTGGCGTGGGTGCTGCGCGAGGGCCGGGTGACCTCCGCCCTGGTCGGCGCGAGCAGCCCGGGGCAGCTGGAGGACAGCGTGGCGGCCATCGGGAACCTCGACTTCGGGTCCGACGAACTGGCCCGGATCGACAAGATCGTCACGCGATAGCACGCGCACGGAGGGACCCCGGAGGCGGAGCCACGAACGGCCAGACCTCGAGGACTCGGCCGGATGACCCCGTACGCGGGAAGGCCCGCCCGGTTTCCCGGGTGGGCCTCACCGGTCATGGGACAGTGCCGCGTCAGGCGTTGTAGCCACCGTGGGCGTCCAGCACCGCGCCCGTGACGTACGACGCGGCGGGGCTCGCCAGGAAGCCGATCGCCGCCGCGATCTCTTCGGGGCGACCCATGCGCTGCAGGGACAGTGAGCCGATCAGGGCCTTGAGGGTCTCGGGGTCCGGCGGCTGCATGCCGCCCTCCATCAGTCCGGCCTCCACGACGTTGGCCGTGATGTTCCGGGGCCCGAGGTCCCGTGCGGCCCCCATGGTGTACCTCTCGACCCCGGACTTGGTCGCCGCGTAGTCGGCGAGGCCCGGGGCGCCGACCCGGGAGCCCAGCCCGGAACTCACCGTGATGACGCGGCCGCCCTCGCGCAGCACTCGGGAGGCGGCCCGGATGACGGCGATCACGCCGAGGTAGTTGGTGGCGTGCATCCGGTCCAGTGCGGCGGTGTCGGCGTCCGGGTCGTCCACCGTGCCAGCCACGGAGATCGCCGCGTTGTTGACGAGGATGTCCAGGCCGCCGAAGTGCGCGACCACGTCGTCGATCAGCGCCGGCGCCCGACCCACGTCCGCCTGGTCGGACTTGAAGGCGACGGCCTTGGCTCCTTCGCCGCACACCTCGTCGACGACGGCCTGCGCCTGCTTGTCGGAGCTGACGTAGGTGAAGGCGACGTCGGCGCCCTGCTCGGCCAGCAGCCGTACGGTCGCGGCTCCCAGTCCGCGCGACCCCCCGGTGACCAGCGCGACCTTGCCCTTGAGTGGCTTGCTCATTCTTCACACCTCGTTGATTGGCTCTTCCCGATGGTCGCAACGTTAATTGTTACGACAGTCTGTCGCAACTTTTTTTGTTACGACTGCGACTGTCGTAACATGAAGTGTTGCGGTCGAGGTGCCGCGGTCGAGAGGAGGCGTTCGTGAGTGCCAACAGCAGGCTGACCATCGCCGCCCACGCGCTGGCCTGGATCGGTCTCTATCAGCGCCAGGGCCATGAGGTCGCCACCTCCGAGCAGATCGCGACCAGCGCGAACACCAACCCCGTGGTGATCAGGCGGCTGCTCGGCGAGCTGCGCAGGGCCGGACTCGTGGAATCCCGGCGGGGCGTGGGCGCGGGCTGGTCGCTGGCGCGCGAGCTGGGGTCGATGACCCTGCTCGACGTGTACGAGGCGGTGGAACCCGGCCCGCTGTTCGCGATGCACCGTGCCACCCCGGACCAGGGATGCGTGGTGGGTCACGGCATCCAGCCGGCGATGCGGGGCGTCTACGAGGGCATCGAGGAGACCCTGAGGCGCGAGCTGGCCCGCGTCACGCTCGCGAACGTACTCCGGGACGTACTAGCGACACCTCGCTAGCCTCCCCGGTACGCCCTGGCGTCGCGGGATCCCCGTCCATGGCCGGGCCGGCGCGTCCGGGGTTGTGGAGGCGGCCCCCCGCGGGGCGCCGGTGGTGGGGGCCTGCGCCGCAGGATTTCGGCCATCGACTGCCGTGAATATGCCAGGAGACTGGCCGGAAATTCATGGTGACAGTGGTTCAGTAGTGAACATACTCACCTCTAGGGCGTCTCACACCATGCGACAGCGTCCTCACGCACAGCACACGCGCCGCACGGACGCCATGCCCGACCGGCAGGCGGGCTGGGCGACGGGGGAGGGGAGCAGTGCACGACGAGTTCCTGTGCCATGTCACCGCCTACGGCGTCTGTGACGGCCGACGCATCGGCGTACCTCTGGGTACCTACCGGGCTCCCACCCTCGCCCTCGCCCTCTGGTGGCTGCGCGACCGCGCCTCCTGGATGGCCGAGCGGCTGGATCCGCAGCCCGACACTCCGCACTTACCGCGCGGCGCCCTGACACCGGTCGCCGACGACGCCCCCGACGTACCGCGCGTCCTGCGCACCTGGTGCGCCGACGACGCCCAACAGGAGATGGTCGCCGACGAGTTGGCGGCAGGGCGCCTGGTGCGGATCGCCACCAGCGACGACACCACCGAGTACGAACTGATGGCCGAGTCCGTGGACGCGCTGCGCATGCAGCGGGCCTCCCCGCCCCTGGTCGTCCCCGTCGCCTGAGCCGCCGGAGCACCTGCCCGTGCCGCACCTGCCCGTGCCGCACCCGAGTGTCTGCCGACGCGCTGCCCGAGTGCCTGCCGCGCGACCCCTGGATCTAGGGCCCCGCCGGGGCCCGGCCGCCCCGCCGGCCCACCCACCGCGCGAGCAGGGCGCCGAGGAACCCGGCGACCAGCCCCCACAACAGGGCGAGACCGACGGCACCGCGCAGGCGTGGCCGCAGGAACAACCGCCCGGACAGCCCACCGCCCAGGTCGCCGATGCCGAGCACCGACAGGCCGTAGTGCACGGAGATCCGGCCGACCAGGCCGATCATGAGGACCGTGAGCGCCAGCGCCACGCCCATGCGCACGGCATGCAGCCAGGCCGGGGTCCCGGCCGGCGAACGGGACGCGAGCACGAACCCGGCCGCCAGGACCAGGACCGCCGCGACGGCCAGCAGCCACCACCACCGCCCGTCGCGCTCGGTGAGCGTCCCCAGGTTCAGGGTCGAGACGTCCGGCGTGCGCAGCACCTCGTCGAGCACATGCGGCATCGGCAGCCCGAAGGGCCCCTCCACCCGCCCGTCCCAGGAGGCGCCGAGACCGATCGTGAGCGCGAGCCAGGCCAGGTTCGGCAGCCCGAGCAGCAGCACGGCGAAGGTGTCCGCGGGGTGACCCCGGGTCCCGGCGACGACCAGCGCGACGACCGCGCCGACGACGACGTAGACGAGCAGCAGCGCGACCATCGCGTACGCCGCCGGCCGCACCGACGTCTGCGGGCGCAGGAGCCGCCCCGGCAGCGGCGCCCCGCGCGAGACCAGCAGGGCCAGCACGAGCACGCCCGCCAGCCACAGCGTCCCGAAGAGGACGGTCAGCGGCACGTCCGTGGTGAAGCCGACCCTGGGCCTGATGCCGAACAGGTCGCCGAGGTCGGTCAGCGCGCCTTCCCCGAGGGAGACCTCGAAGGTCTGGCGGGCGGCGAAGGACAGCCCGAGAAGGGCGAGCAGCCACAGGACGGCGATCCGCCCGGTCCAGCCGGCCAGCTCCGGGACGCCGGCCACCGCCCGGTGGCGCAGTGGCCGCAGAAACCCCCGGGCGATCACCAGGGCGCCGGTCAGCGTGACGGACAGCGGGATCACGGACAGCCCCGCGTCCGTGTCGGCGAACTCTCCGGCGTCGCCGGAAAGCTCCAGCGCGCCGCCCACGGCGGTCACGACGGTCGCGGTGACGACCCGGGGGAAGGCGTTGTCGGGCAGGTCCGCGGCCCCGGCCGCCCACAGTCCGAGCGCGGCCACGGCTCCCATGGTGACCAGCCCGGCCAGCACCGTCGCCAGGGCCTGGACCCAGCCGTGCCGGGCGGCGGCCCGGCCGGAAGGACCGGAGGGGGTTCGCGAGCTCACGCTGCCACGCTAAGCAGCGCCCGCCGGGCGCGCCCGGTGACAGGGCCGTCCGCGTCGGCCGGAGCACGGGGAGCACCCGCGCGAGCCGGCCCCGGGGGCGGTCCGGGCCTCGGCTCGCCGCCTGCCCCGGCGGGCTGTCCGTGAGGAGGTCCCGCGGGGTACACACGCACGGCCGGGACACCGGTGCGCCCGGCCTCCGTCGGGCCCGGCGGCTCAGCCCGCCCGGACGACGAGGGCGTAGTCGCCCAGCCCCAGCAGCCGGTCGCAGGGCACCTCACCGCGCGTCGTGAAGACGGCGAGGACACGGCCGGTCTCCGGGTCGAACGCCACGTCCAGCACCGTGCCGCGCGCGGTGCCCGCCTCGGTCAGGACCCGACGGCCCAGCAGGTCGTGGTGGGGCGGGACCGTGTCCGGGGCGGCGGCGGAACGAACCCGGACAGCGCCGGGGCCGGCCGCGAGCACCGAGTCCCAGGACAGCACGCTCGTCCTGCCAGGACGGCTGCCCCGGAGCCGCACATGGCTCACCGCGCCGGACGCGATGTCGACGGTCAGGGACGTCACCGTGCCGATCGGCCCGGCCGGCGGCACCACCGGCAGTCCCCGCACCTCGCTGAACAGCATCACGGCGGTGAAACCTCCCCGGGACCGGGGACGCCGCCGACCACCAGGGCGGTAAGACCCGGCAGGCCGTCGGCGACGTGCCGGGCGGCCTCATCAGGCAGCACCAGGGACCGGCCGGCGACCGAGACCTTCCCTCGGCGCGGCACGTACACCCGGCGGTGCCGCCGGCCCCGACCCGGCACCAACCGTCTGCTCGCCGCCACCCGGAAGCCGACGATCCGCCCGTCCGTTCCGCCCTCCACCACGACGTCGAGCACCGTGCCGATCTCGGTACCCGACTCCGTCAGGACCCTCGCCCCCAGCACGCGGGCCCGCAGGGTCCGCTGGTGCGCCATCATGGCCGCGGCGCTCACCAGGCCCCGCCGGTCGCGGATCATCACCGCGTCGTGGCCCAGCGCGTACACGGCCGACCAGGGCAGACCCTCCTTCGGAGGGCCGGACAGCAGGCCGCGTCCGCTCAGGGTGAAACCGGTGATCCGGCCCGCGGCGGCGTCGCATACGGTGTCCTTGACGTGGGCGACGGCGTCGCCGCCGAGGGTGACCACCGGACGGGTGGAGAGGCTTCGCGCGGCCATCAGTTCGTTCATCGCACACCCTTCCCGCACCCTCGGGTTCCCCGCGCCACTGTGACGATGCCCGCAGTACGGGACAACGGGGACTGCACGGCCGGGGTCGGGGTACGAGGACAGGTGCAGCAGCGTCCGGCCAGTCCGGCTTCCGAGAGAGACACGCATGACCGAATACCTGGACGGGGCAGTGATACCGACTGGTTTCGACGTTCCCGTTGAACCGCTGAGGCGGGCGGCACACTACTCCGGCGAGCCGGGATGCATAGCGCAGGCGCGTTCCTTCGCCTCGCTCTTCCTCGATCAGTTGAGGACCGAGTGGTGCGCCACGATCGGCGGGCGCGCGGACGGCGCGGTACTGCTGGTGGTGAGCGAGCTGATCACCAACGCCGACCGCCACAGCAAGGGGCCGTACATCCTGGAGCTGGAGGGCACGGGCGCCTCGGTGGCGGTGACCGTCTACGACAGCAGCGGTGCGGCGCCCCAGCGCTTCCCCCGCGACCCCGAGCGGGTCGGCGGGCACGGCCTGGAGATCGTCCACGCCCTGGCCCAGGCGGTCGTGGTCGAGCGCGTACCGGTCGGCAAGCGGGTGCGCGCGGTGGTGCACCTCACCGAGGCATGACCGTGCCGCCCCACTCCTTCGAAGGAGCGGTCTCCGCGTGGGGCGACAACGGTGTTCGGCCGTTCGCGTCCGTCAGGCGCAGCCCAGCTCGCCCAGCATGCCCTCGCGCAGCCGGCCGATGATCCGCTTGATCAGCCGGGACACGTGCATCTGCGAGCAGCCGAGCCGTTCGCCGATCTCCGCCTGGGTGGCCTCCTCCACGAAGCGCATGTGGATGATCCGCCGGTCGCGCTCACTGAGCTCGGCCATCAGCGGCGCGAGCGAGTGGAAGTCCTCGACGAGCCGCAGCCCGTCCTCCTCCACACCGATGAAGTCGGCCAGCACCGACTCCCCGTTCTCGGGTCCGTCACCGGTCAGCGCGGCGTCCAGCGAAGAGGAGTTGTAGCCGTTGGACGCGATCTGGCCCTCGACCACCTCGTTCTCGCTGATGTTCATCAGCGTGGCGAGTTCGGCGACGGTGGGCTCGCGGTCCAGACGGGAGGAGAGCTCCTCGCGGGCCTTGGCCAGCTCCACCCGCAGCTCCTGGAGCCGTCGCGGTACGTGCACGGCCCAGGTGGTGTCACGGAAGAAGCGCTTGATCTCGCCGACGATGTACGGCAGCGCGAAGGACGTGAACTCGACCTCGCGCGACAGCTCGAACCGGTCGATCGCCTTGATCAGGCCGATCATGCCGGTCTGGACGACGTCCTCCATGTCGTCCCCGCGGCCGCGGAAACGGCCGGCGGCGAACCGCACCAGCGACATGTTCATCTCGATCAGGGTGTTGCGCGCGTACTGGTACTCGTACGTGCCCTCTTCGAGTTCCGTCAGACGCTGGAAGAACTGGCGGGACAGCTGCCGCGCGTCACGCGGAGCCACGGTACGGGGGTCCACGACACCCCACGGCGATCCGGCGTCGGCCTTGCTCCCGGTGGTCCTCTCGACGACCTGTGCTCCCGGCCGGATCACGGCGCTCTCCATTACCTCTCCCACGAAAGTCACGGTTCGACGTCTCCCTAGGCTTTTCCCGCCGACGGGTACCCGGGGCGCGGCGGCACATGCCCCCCGTTCTCACGGGTGGCGGAAAACGTGCCGCGGCGTCGTCGCGGGGTGGTCTGTCACCTCTCAGCGTAGACCCGTGCGCGGCGGCAGGCACCCCGCGGACTCCTCGTGTTTCCCTCTGGGCGAAACGCCGGCCCCTTCCGTCGCGCGGCGGGACTCCTAGGCTGGGGAGGTGACCAGCCACGTGCCGAACGAAGCCCGCGTCATCCCCCTGCGCCCGCAGCCGCGTCCGCATGCCGCGCGCCCGGGAGCCCGCCCCGCCGCCGCGCCCCTTTCACCCGAGCGGAGGGCGCCCGCCGTCAGAGAGCCCCTGTGGCGCGATCTGGTCGGCGACGTCCTGCGCCGTGAACGCCTCCAGCAGGAACGCACCCTGAAGGAGGTGGCGGAGACCGCCCGGATCTCCATGCCGTATCTGTCGGAGGTGGAACGCGGCCGCAAGGAGGCGTCGTCGGAGGTGCTGGCCGCCGCCGCGGGGGCCCTCGGACTGGGCCTGGGCGACCTGTTGGCCCGGGCCCAGGGAGAGCTGGTCCGCCTCACCTCGCGGCACACCGGAGCCGGCCGGGGACGCGGCGCGGCCGGTGCCCACCACGACGGGATGTGCCTGGCCGCCTGACCGCCCGCACGGACCGGCGCCCCGCGGACGGCGGGGCGCCGGCCCGGCCTCTCACACGCCCACCAGACGCCGGCTGAGCACCTCGTCGGCCAGCCCGTACGCCACGGCCTCCTCGGCGGTGAACACCTTGTCGCGGTCCATGTCCGCGCGCAGCGTCGCGACGTCGTGCCGCGTGTGCCGGGCCAGTACCTCCTCGACCTGGGAGCGGATCCGCACCATCTCCTTGGCCTGGAGCGCCAGGTCCGAGACCGTGCCCTGCCGTCCGCCGCTGGCCGGCTGGCCGAGCAGGACCCGCGCGTGCTCCAGCACGAACCGCCGCCCTGGATCCCCGCCTGCCAGCAGCACGGCCGCCGTGGACGCCGCCTGCCCGACGCAGAACGTCGAGATGGGCGCCTGCACGAAGGTCATCGTGTCGTAGATCGCCATCAGCGACGTGAACGAGCCGCCGGGGGAGTTGATGTAGACCGCGATCTCGCTCTCCGGGGCCGACGACTCCAGATGGAGGAGCTGCGCGATGACGACGTTGGCGACGCCGTCGTCGATCTCGGTGCCCAGGAAGATGATCCGCTCGGACAGCAGCCGGCTGAACACGTCGTAGGACCGCTCGCCCTGCGGGGTCCGCTCGACGACGTTCGGAATCGTGTAGCTCCCCATGTCACAGCCCCATCCGTCGCCTGGTGGCGGCCGGGCGCACGTCCGTGAGGGACTGGACGACCTGGTCCACCATTCCGTACTCCTTGGCCTCCTCGGCCGTGAACCAGCGGTCGCGGTCGCCGTCCCGGGAGATGGTCTCCGGGCTCTGACCGGTGTGCTCGGCGGTGATCCGCTCGATGGTCCGCTTGGTGAACTCCAGGTTGTCGGCCTGGATCTCGATGTCGGCGGTGGTGCCGCCGATGCCCGCCGACGGCTGGTGCATCATGACCCGCGCGTTCGGCAGGGCGTGGCGCTTGCCCGCCGCGCCGACGCTCAGCAGGAACTGCCCCATGCTGGCGGCGAAGCCCATGGCGAGCGTCGAGACGTCGTTCGGGATCAGCCGCATCGTGTCGTAGATGGCGAGTCCGGCGTGCACGGAGCCGCCGGGGCTGTTGATGTACAGGCTGATGTCGGTGCGCGGGTCCTCCGCGGAGAGGATCAGCAGCTGGGCGCAGATCCGGTTCGCGGAGACCTCGTCGACCTGCGTGCCCAGCAGCACGATCCGCTGCGCGAGCAACTGCGCGGCCAGATGGTCGTCGAACCGGGTCGCGGGGGTGTCGCCCTCCTGGGCCCGGGGCGGCGTGGCCGGGCCGGCGATGAGTGGAGACATCGGCGCTCCTTGTCGAGTCGTCGGGGAAGTCGTACGCGGCCGGTGGCGCCGCGGTTCCTCCACTCTCCGCCCGCCCCGGTGACCGGTGGGGGTTTCTCTGCCCGTGGCAGATTCGCCAGGGGCAGAGCGTTCGCCCGGGAAAATCCCGTGCGACCGATGAGTTCCGTCGCTCGCGCCGGTCGACAGTGGTGACCGTGTTCCACACCGGGAGGTACTCATGAGCAGCGACGGATTCACCACGTGTCTGTGGTTCGACGGCCGGGCGGAGGAGGCCGCGCACTTCTACGTCTCCCTCTTCGCGAACTCCGGCATCGGCCCCGTCACCCGCTACCCCGAGGGAGCGCACCAGCCCGCCGGCACCGTGCTCACCGTCGACTTCACGGCCAACGGCCAGAAGTTCGTCGCCCTCAACGGCGGCCCGGAGTTCAGGTTCAACGAGGCGATCTCCTTCCAGATCACCTGTGAGAACCAGGAGGAGGTCGACCACTACTGGACCAGGCTCACCGAGGGCGGCGGCGAGGAAGGCCCCTGCGGCTGGCTCAAGGACAGGTTCGGAGTGTCGTGGCAGGTCGTCCCGGGCCGGCTCGAGGAGATGTTCCGCGACCCGGATCCCGCGAAGGTGGCGCGCGCCAATCAGGCCATGATGGCGATGCACAAGCTCGACATCGCCGCGCTGGAGAAGGCGTACGCCGGGGAGTGACCCGCAAGCCCGCACGCCCGTCGGCGCGCGGGTCGCGGAGGGGCTACTTCGCGTCCCCGGACGCCGCGGCGACCGCGGCGCGGGTCCGCCGGGCGGGCGGTGAGATCCTGATGGAGCCGATGCGGGCCGGCGACTTCGGCACCATGTGCCTGGCCCGGGACCCGGGCGGCGTCGTCTTCGGGATCCGGCAGGGCGATGCCCACGAGGGGTTCGAGGCGGTGGCCGAGCCCGGCGCGTACCGCTGGGCCGAGGTCTTCGCCCGTGAGCCCGGGAAGTCGGACGCCTTCTTCCCCGCGGTCTTCCCCCGCACGGCGAAGCGGATGGAGGACGACGGGGTGGACTTCCGCCTCCTCGGCCCGGGCGACAGCACCGTCCTCGGCCGCGTGGCCATGACGGACGACTCCCCGCCCGAGGTGCCGCCCCACATCAACGTCTGCTTCACCGTCGCGGACTGCGACGACGCCGTGGCCCGCGCCACCGGGCTCGGCGGCGTACTGCGGTCCGGGCCGACGGACAGCCCCTCCGGCCGGTTCGCGACACTGAGCGACCCGCAGGGCGCGAACTTCTCGGTGATCGACCTCGCGACGACCCGGAGGGACATGCCGAAGGTCACGGACGTCTCCTGATCCCCGTCCGGGCACCCCGCCCGGCCATGGCATGATCGAGCGCATGCGTGAACGTGTTGTGGCCGCGTGCGACGGGGCTTCGAAGGGAAACCCGGGACCGGCCGGCTGGGCCTGGGTGGTCGCCGACGCCACGGAGAGTCCGGTCCGCTGGGAGGCGGGCCCGCTCGGCAGGGCCACCAACAACATCGCCGAACTCACGGCGCTGGAACGCCTGCTGGCGTCGACCGACCCCGGCGTACCGCTGGAGGTCCGGATGGACTCGCAGTACGCCATGAAGGCCGTCACCACCTGGCTGCCAGGCTGGAAGCGCAACGGCTGGAAGACGGCCGCCGGCAAGCCGGTCGCCAACCAGGAGCTGGTCGTACGGATCGACGAGCTGCTCGACGGCCGCTCGGTCGAGTTCCGCTACGTGCCCGCCCACCAGGTCGACGGCGACCGGCTCAACGACTTCGCCGACCGCGCCGCCAGCCAGGCCGCCGTCGTCCAGGAGCCCGCGGGCAGCGGCCTCGGCTCTCCGGAGCCGCCGCCGTCGCCGGACGTCCCGGCGGCCCGCAAGGCACCGCGCCGGGGACCGGGCGCGGCCCGCAAGAGCGGTGGTTCGTCGGCACGCACCATCAAGGCGAAGTTCCCGGGACGCTGCCTGTGCGGCCGCTCGTACGCGGCGGGGGAGCCCATCGCCAAGAACGACCAGGGCTGGGGCCACCCGGAGTGCCGCACGGTGGCGGCCGGGTAACCCGCGCCGCCCCCCGGCCGCGTGGCACGAGCCCGCGCCCCCTCACTTGTTACTGTGCGTTCGCGAAAGACCGCGATGACCGTAATGAGTGCATACCAGGGGTGTGTATGAAGGTCGCTTGTGTCGGCGGCGGGCCCGCCGGACTGTATCTGTCGATCCTGCTCAAGCTGCGGGACCCCTCCCACGACGTCACCGTCCACGAACGCGACCCGGAGGGCTCCACCTACGGCTGGGGCGTCACCTACTGGCGCGGACTGCTCGACCGGCTGCGGGAACACGACCCCGAGTCCGCGCGCGCCGTCGAGGAGAACTCGGTGCGCTGGCGGGACGGAGTCGCCCACGTGGGAGACCGGTCCACCCGGCACCACGGCGACGAGGGCTTCGGCATCGGCCGCCACCGGCTCCTGGAGATCCTCGCCGCCCGCGCCCGCTCCCTCGGCGTGCGCCTGGAGTTCGAGTGCGAGATCACGGGCGACGCCCCGCCCGCCGCCGACCTCGTCGTGGCGGCCGACGGGGCCGGCAGCGCCCTGCGCACCCGCCACGCCGGTCACTTCGGGACCGACATCCGCACCGGGCGCGACCACTACGTCTGGCTCGGCACCACCAAGGTCTTCGACGCCTTCACCTTCGCCTTCGTACAGACCCGACACGGCTGGATCTGGGCGTACGGCTACGGCTACGGCCCCGAGGGCAGCACCTGCGTCGTCGAGTGCGCGCCCGAGACCTGGACCGGCCTGGGCCTGGACCGGGCCGACGAGGCCGAGGGGCTGATCCTGCTGGAGAAGCTCTTCGCCGACGTCCTGGACGGCCACCCGCTCACCGGCCGGTCCGCGCCCGGCGCCCGTGCCCCCTGGCAGACCTTCCGCACCCTCACCAACCGCACCTGGTCCCGGGACAACCTCGTCCTGCTCGGCGACGCCGCCCACACCACGCACTACTCCATCGGCGCCGGCACCACCCTCGCGCTGGAGGACGCCATGGCACTGTCCGCGGCCCTGCGCGACCGGTCGGCCCTCCCGGACGCCCTCGCCCACTACGAACGCGAACGCAGGGCGGCCCTGCTGCCGGTGCAGAGCGCGGCCCGCCACAGCGCGCGGTGGTACGAGGACCTGCCCCGCTACATCCACCTGCCCCCGGAGCGGATGTTCGCCCTGCTCGGCCAGCGCCACTCGCCCCTGCTGCCGTACGTCCCGCCCCGTCTCTACTACCGGCTCGACCGGGCGGCCGGGCAGCTGGAGGCGCTGCGCCGGCTCAAGCGCTGGCTGGGACCGAGGGTGGCGCGGACGGTGCAGGCACGGAACCTGGCCGCCCGGGAGCGGGGCGACGGCACGGCACCGGACGGCGCCGGCACCGAGCGGTCCCGGCGCGGTGCGGTGCGGGATCACTCCGGATGACACACTGGCGGCATGGACGAGCGCACATTCGACAGGTCGGATCAGCACGCATCGGTGGTCGGCCTCGGCACCTGGCAACTGGGCGCCGACTGGGGAGACGTGGACGACAAGGAAGCCCTCGCGGTGCTGGAGGCGGCGGCCGAGTCGGGGGTGACCTTCTTCGACACGGCGGACGTCTACGGCGACGGACGCAGCGAGGAGACCATCGCCACCTTCCTGCGCGGCAGGCCCGACCTGCACGTGCTGGTGGCCACCAAGATGGGCCGCCGGGTCGAGCAGATCCCGCAGAACTACGTTCTCGACAACTTCCGGGAGTGGAACGACCGCTCCCGCCGCAACCTCGGCGTCGACGTCGTCGACCTGGTCCAGCTGCACTGCCCGCCGACCTCCGTCTACTCCGCCGACGAGGTGTTCGACGCCCTGGACACCCTGGTCGCGGAGGAGCGCGTGGCCGCGTACGGCGTCAGCGTGGAGACCTGTGAGGAGGCCCTGGCCGCGATCGCCCGGCCGAACGTGGCCAGCGTCCAGATCATCCTCAACCCGTTCCGGACGAAGCCCCTGCGCGAGGTCCTCCCGGCTGCCCGGGAGGCGGGCGTCGGCATCATCGCCCGGGTGCCGCTGGCCTCCGGCCTGCTGTCCGGCAAGTACACCCGGGACACGGTCTTCGCCGCGAACGACCACCGGAACTTCAACCGGCACGGCGAGGCGTTCGACCAGGGCGAGACCTTCTCGGGCGTCGACTTCGCCACGGGCGTGGAAGCCGCCGCCGAGTTCGCCGCGCTCGCCCCCGAGGGATACACCCCGGCCCAGCTGGCGCTGCGCTGGATCATCCAGCAGCCCGGCGTGACCACCGTGATCCCCGGCGCCCGTTCGCCCGAGCAGGCCCGCGCCAACACGGACGCCGCCCGGCTGCCGGAGCTGTCCGAGGACACGCTCGCGGCGATCCGCGACCTCTACGACCGCCGTGTCAAGGACCAGGTCGAGGGCCGCTGGTAGCCGGTACCCCGTAGCCGGTACCCCTCGGCCTCACGGCACCAGGAGCAGTTGCCGTTCCCGCTCCTGGTCGCCGGAGGCCGCTCCTTCGTCTCGCGTGCTGAAGGCGTGGGACAACGTCTCGCTCGCCGCATCGACGGCCTGCGGCGTGCCCTGGACGGTGACCGTCACCGGCGCGGACAGCGGGGCACCCGCCTCACGCGGTGCCGAGGACGCCTCCGGGGTCGCCGGGGAGTCGAAGGTCGCGGTGCGCACCGTCGCCTGCTCGTCGGCCGGGAGGCCGTCGGGTGCGCCGAAGACGCCCTCCAGTGCGCGGACGATCGCCCGCGCGTCGTCGATGCCGCCACCGCTGAGCGTCACGGTGAGCTGAGTGTCGGACATCCTTCGCCTTCCTCCTGGGCCTGCGTCGGTCCCGGCCCGTGTAACCGCCCCCCGATCACTCAAACCGTCAGCCCCCGCGGCGGCACGGCGCCTGAGCGCGGGGAAGGCGGGAAGAGAGAAGAGAACGCAGACCGCGGCAACCGGGAGGAACAGTGACGGACTCGGACACGGCGGACGGCAACGGCTCGGTCCGGCGCAGGGGCCGCAACGAGAGCGAGGAGGAGCGGGCGGACCGGATGTGGACGGAGCTGATCCAGGAGGTCCGCGTCGCGCAGATGGGTGTGCAGATCCTCTTCGCCTTCCTGCTGACCGTGGTGTTCACCCCGAAGTACGACGCTCTCTCGGACACGGACCAGTCGATCTACCTCGTGACGGTCGTCCTCGGCGCCGTGACGACCGGGGCGCTGATCGGGCCGGTGTCCCTGCACCGCATCGTCTCCGGGAGGCGCGTGAAGCCGCAGGCGGTGCGGTGGGCCTCCCGGCTGACCCTGCTCGGCCTGGTGCTGCTGCTCGCCACGATGGCGGCCTCACTGCTGCTGATCCTCCGCGTGGCGACGGACGACGGCTTCGTGCCCTACCTCGTCGCCGGCGTGGTGCTCTGGTACCTGCTGTGCTGGTTCGGGATCCCGCTGTGGACCCGGCACCGCTACACGTCCCCCGAGGCCGGTCGCGCGAAGGTCAGCCCTCGGCCATGAGTTCCGCGAGGAAGTCGTCGACGCGCACCTGCTCCTTCCCCGGCCGGACCACGGCGTGGGTTTCGCGCAGGAAGGCCTCCACGGCCGCCGCCCACAAGAACACCACGGCGTGGTGGCGGTCCCCTTCGGGCCGTGCGTCGCCCAGCAGCTCGACGCGCAGCTCGTCCCACGGGCCCCGCGACTCGGGACGCAGCCGGACGTCGCCCACGCCGACCGGGCGGGTGAGGCCGGCGCCCACCATCTCCCGGTCCAGCGTCCAGCGGGCGAGCACGCGGCCGTCATGGCTGAACACCATGGTGAGCGCGAACGGGTCGGCGGCGTCGTAGCCGAGGTGGGCGAGCACCGGGAAACGGTCGGCGTCGCCCGCCTGGAGCTGTACCACCAGGGTCTTGTGCACGACGGTGTTCACGACAGGGCCTCCAGGGGGACGGACGTAGAGCCCTCTAGTACCCCGCCCGTCCGCAAGATGCTCACGCAGACGGGTGATTCGTCCGTGCCCGGGTTTCGGCCCGGGGTTCAGGAACCGCCCAGCGCCTCGCGCAGCGCGGGCAGCAGGATCTTCTCCGACCAGTCCAGGAAGGCCGGTTGCGTCTCGCCGCCGATCTGCACCAGGGCGACCTCGGTGAACCCGGCCTCCGCGTAAGGGCGCACGGCCTCCACGAAGGCGTCCGGGTCGTCGCCGCAGGGAATCGACTCGGCGACGTCGTCGGGGGTCACGAACTGGGTGGCCGCGTCGAAGGAGTCCGGGTGCGGCAGTTCGGAGTTGACCTTCCAGCCGCTGCCGAACCAGCGGAACTGGTCGTGGGCGCGCTTGACCGCCGCGTTCCGGTCGGGGTCGTAGGAGACCGGGAGCTGCCCGACGCGCGGCTTGCCCTCGCCGCCGTGCCGGTCGAAGGCCTCGAGCAGCCGCGGCTTGGGCTCGGTGGCGATCACCAGGTCGGCGTGCTCGCCCGCGAGTGCGCAGGAACGCTCCCCGGAGACGGCGATCCCGATGGGCGGCGCGCTGCCCGGCAGGTCCCACAGCCGGGCCGACTCCACGTCGAAGTGGGTGCCGCGATGGTTCACGTGGCCGCCCTCGAACAGTGCCCGGATGATCTCCACGGCCTCCTGGAGCATCTCGTGCCGCACGTCCACGCTGGGCCAGCCGCCGCCCACCACGTGCTCGTTGAGGTTCTCGCCCGAGCCGAGCCCCAGCCGGAACCGGCCCTCGGACAGCAACTGCAGTGTCGCCGCCTTCTGCGCCACCACCGCCGGGTGGTAGCGGAACGTCGGACACGTCACGTACGTCATCAGCGGGATGCGGGAGGTCGCCTGCGCGGCGGCGCCCAGCACGCTCCACGCGTACGGGGAGTGGCCCTGCGAGCGCAGCCACGGGAAGTAGTGGTCCGAGGTCACCGAGAAGTCGAACCCCACCTCCTCGGCCCGCACCAGATGGCCGACGAGATCGCGGGGGCCGGCCTGCTCGGTCATCATCGTGTATCCGATTTGCACCATAACGGACGAGTCCCCGTCCGGGCGGACGGAAAACGGAGGAAAAACAGCGGGCGGTGCCGTCACCGGCACCCCGAGACCTTCGGCCCGGAATCCCGCCGCCGCCCGCGTGGAACCGAAGGCGGGCGCTGACCTGCTGGTGACCCGCGGTGCACAGGGATCGCGGGCCGGAAAGCGGCGTCAGCGCAGTCCGAATCGGTCCGCCCAGGCCGTCATGTCCGCGGTCGTGGCGTTGCCTCCGCACACCACCAGCCCGATCCGGGCACCGTCACCCACCCGCCGCACCACGCGCCGGGCCGCGGGCAGCAGACAGCCGGCGGCCGGCTCGGTCCACACCTTGCCGTGCTCGGCGAGAGCCAGTGAACCCTCGACGGCCTCCCGGTCCGGCACCACGAGCACCTCGCCCACCAGCTCCGCCACATGGTCGTACGTCAGCTGCGAGACGGACGGGGCGCTGAGCGTGGTGACGACCGAGGACAGGGGCACGGTCAGTGGTCCGCCCGCCGTCAGCGCCCGCGACATCGCCTCGGCACCCTCGGTCTCCACGCCCCAGATCCGCACGTCCGGCCGCAGGTCCCGCAGCGCCGCCGCCACCCCGGCGATCAGCCCGCCGCCCCCGACGCTCACGACCACGTCGGTGAGCTCCCCGGCGTCCTCGGCGAACTCCAGGCCGACGGTGCCCTGCCCCGCGACCACCACGGGGTCGTCGAAGGGATGGACGAGAGTCAGCCCCTCCTCCCGCAGCCGGGCCACCAGCGCGAAGGCGCTGTCCATGCCGTCGGTGAGCCGCACCAGCGCGCCCGCCTCCTGCGCGGTCTCCACGGAGCGGGCGGGTGCCGTACGCGGCATGACCACCGTGGCCTTCACGTCGAGGGCGGCGGCCATGACGGCCACGGCGATGCCGTGGTTGCCGCCGCTGACCGCGACGACACCGGCGGCCCGCTCGGCCCCGGTCAGCGACAGCAGCTTCGCCGTCGCGCCACGCGCCTTGAAGGAGCCGGTGCGCTGGAGCAGCTCCAGCTTCGCGGTGACCGGGACCCTGAGCAGCGCGGACAGCCCGGGGCTGGGCACGGTGGGGGTGCGTACGACATGTCCGGCGATCCGCTCGGCCGCGGCTTCGATCTCCGTGATCCCGATCAAGGCAGTCATCCTTCCGGCGCGGGCGGTGATCCACGCCGCTTCGCACCCTTTCGCGCGCCGCGCCCGAGGTCAACACGGTTCCGGAAGGCGATATGCGTCCGCGTACCGGGCCCGCGCCTCAGTGCTGCTGCGCCTTCTGCGGCGTCACCTCACTCGGCCGTACGACGACATGGCCCTGCCCCTGGAGCAGCAGCTGCACGGCCTCCCCCGAACCGCCGCGCAGCATCGAGCCGATGGACTGTGAACGGTGCAGGGACGTCGACAGCCCCGCCGACCAGCCGACGATCGCGTCGGTGTCGACGTACACCGGGTACTGGGGCGAGACCGGGATGACCAGCGGGCTGCCCTCGCAGACCAGCCCCAGCCTGCCATGGCCGGTGAAGACGCTGTTGAACAGCCCGCCGCCGGTGATGCCCGCGCCCTTCACGGTGGCGATGCGGTACGACAACGAGGAGTCGAAGCACAGGACGTTGCGGCCGTTGACCGTGAACTCGTCGCCGGGCTCCACCTCCACGACGAAGCAGTTCTGCGCCTCGTGGGCGAACCAGGCCTCGCCCTGCCCGCGCACGGCCATCAGGGGCAGGCCCTCCCCGGTGACCGCGCGTTTGAGCATGCCGCCCACGCCCTGGCCCTTGCGTTCGAACTGGAGGTTGCCGCGATAGGCGACCATCGCGCCCTGCCGGGCGAGCATGTCGCCGTTCACCGTGTAACGGATGCACTTGGAGTTCTCGACGGTCATGCCCGACGCCGTGGCGGGCTGCACCATGTGCTCGCTGGAAAACAGGTCACCCTTCATAGAGGCATCCTCGCCCGGAGCCTCTGGTTCCGCCAAGATCGCGTGCCGTTCGACGTGTTCAGCCGCCGAAGACCTGGGTCCAGTACGTTCCCGACCGGCCGCCGCCGGCGAGGCCGATCCCGATGTGGGTGAAGTCCGCCTTGAGGATGTTGGCGCGGTGCCCCGGGCTGTTCATCCAGCCCTCCACCACGTCGGCGGGGGAACGCTGGCCGCAGGCTATGTTCTCCCCGACGGTGCGCCGAGTGGCACCCGCGGCGGCGGCCCGGTCCCATGGCTTGCCGCCGTCGGGGTCGGTGTGGGAGTAGAAGTCGCGGGCCACCATGTCCGCGCTGTGCGCCTGCGCGGCCCGGGTCAGCCGGGCGTCGACGGCCAGCGCGGGCAGACCGGCCCCGGCCCGCTCCCGGTTGGTGAGGTCCACGACCTCGGCCGTCGTGCGGGCCAGGCCGTCCGCGGTGAGCGGCACGGCCCACACCACGGTCCAGTACGTGTCGCCCGAGGGCCCGCCGGTGACGGACGCCCACCCGGCGTGCGTGAAGGCCGCCTCGTGCAGTGTGCGCCGGGTCCGCTCGGTGTGCAGGCAGTACGCGACGAACTCGGCGGGCGTGCGCGGGCCGGCGACCAGGTGCTCGCCGACGGTGAGATAGGTGTACCCGGCCAGGACGACGCGCTGGTGGACGGAGACACCGTCCCGGGTCTCGACGCTCAGTGTGCCCGCGGCGGCCATGGCGGCGGCGTGGGCACGGGCCGCCGAGACCAGGCGCGCGTCGGTGCTGACGGCAGGGGACCCGGCGGCGGTCCGGGCGGAGTTGACCAGGCCGAGGAAGCCGTCGGGGTCGGCGGGGGACGCGGCCGGTGTCCGGGTGTCGGGCGAAGAGGCAGCGGGCGGGGGCGCGTCGTCGACGACGTCCACCCCGAAGTCGCGGGCGAGACCGGCGAGTCCGTCGGCGTACCCCTGTCCCAGAGCACGCAACCTCCATGCCTCGCCGCGTCGGTAGAACTCCGCGAGCAGCAGTACGGTCTCCTGCCCGGGGCGCGAGGGGGTGAACCGGGTCAGCGCGTGCCCGCGCGCGTCGGTGACACGCAGGGTGGGGGAGGGGAGTGCGCTCAGGGCGGCCCCGGGGTCCGAGGGGCTGACCGCCACCGTCACCCGGGTGGCACCGGGGCGCAGTCGCGCGGGATCGACCATGAGGGTGTCGCCCCGCAACCGGACGCCAGGTGCCTCCGGCTGGTTGTAGAAGACGAAGTCGCCGTCGCCGGCCACCTTGCCACCGTCATCGGTGATGAGCGCCGTCATGTCGAGGCCACCGGGCACCCGCACGCTCACGGGGCCGTCGGGCAGGGGGACGTTGCCGCCGGGGACCAACTCGCTCATCGTGCCGCCCTGTGTCCTCGCTCCATGTGTCGGCCGGGGTGCGTTTCGGTCGGAGTGCCGGTGCTGGTGCTGGTATCGGGTCAACGTCCACCGGCCGACGGGGGCTCCCGGCGCACGCCGGCGCCCGGGGCTCAGCCCGAGGCCGTTCGCTCCGGAGTGATCAGGCCCTGCCGGTAGGCGACAGCCACCGCCTCCGTGCGGCTGGCCGCCCGCAGCTTGGCGAGGATGTTGGAGACGTGGACGCTCGCCGTCTTGGCGCTGATGAACAGCTCCTCACCGATCCGGCGATTGCTGCGGCCGAGGGCGAGGAGCCGCAGTACGTCCTGTTCGCGGGCGGTGAGCGTCGCCGCACGGCCGCCGGTGGGCGCCGCGTCCGTCAGCCGGCCGCGGCGGACCAGGTCGTTCAGCCGCTCACGCAGCAGCGTCGCGCCGAGCCGGTCGGCCTCCCCGCGTACGGTGTCCGCCTCGGCCGCCGCCTCCTCGCGGCGGTCGGCCGCCAGCAGGGCCTCCGCCAGCCGCAGCCTGCACCGCGCGCGTTCGTAGGCGTCGCCGTACGCGAACCCCGCCACCGCCTTCTCCCAGGACGCCGGGTCCGGACCGGACCCGGCGGTCCGTGCCAGCTCCGCCTCCGCGCGCGCCAGCCACGCCTGGCCCTCCGGGCCCTGCGGTGTGCCGTCCTGTCCTTGCCGGGCGGACGACCTGGCCTGCTCCACCAGGTCCGCCGCCGTCGCGGTCCAGCGACGGACCCCCGACTCGTCGCCCGCCCCGCGCGCCTCGACGACGCTGTCGGCGACCGCGGACAGCGCGAGGGCGATCAGCCTGACCGTCACGGCGGGCCGCGTGCCCGCGTCGTCGGTGAGCGCCTCGACGGTGGACCGCGTCCAGCGCACGGCGTCCTCCGCGTCGCCGCGCAGCGCGGCGGCGTCGGTCAGCACGACGCCCGCGACCATCGTGCCCATCCAGTCGAACGGCCCCTCCAGCATCGCGCGGGCGCGTTCCGCGGCCCCGGCGTCACCGCGCGCCAACGCCACGTACAGACCGGGCCCGATGGCGTGACCGCCCGCGGCGGGCAGCACCCCGGAGCTGTCCGCGGCCCCGCGCAGGCAGTCGTCCCAGTGGCCCAACGTGTACTGCACCAGCAGCCGCAGATAGCGCATCTCCCGCGGATACGGCGAGGACAGCAGCCCGGAGCGGCGGGCCCGGTCCAGTCCCTCCGCCGCCCAGGGCAGGCACTCCTCCAGGTCACCGGACTCGAAACAGCCGATGGCGAGATTGAACAGCGCGCGCATCTCCACCGGCGCGTTCCCCGCCCGCCGCGCCAGCTCCCGTGCCTCCAGCAGCCGCTCCCGGCCCTTCGGAGTGCTCCGGTTGCCGCCCTCGAGGCCGGCCAGGGAGATCAGGAGGTCGGCGCGGGCGTCGGTGACGCCCAGGTCCTCGGCGACGCGCAGGGCACGGCGGGCCACCCGCAGCGCTGTCTCGTTCTCCCCGACCTGGCGGGCCGCCGTCACATGGGTGGCCGCCGCCCACACCCACGTCGAGGACGGCGGCTCGGCGGGGATCAGGCCGAGCGCCTCGCTGCTGTGGGCGAACGCGGACGACAGGTTGTCGACGCTCAGCAGGTTCCCGGCGAGCGTGTAGCGGACGCGGGCGGCGAGCTCCAGGTCCGCGTCGTGGCCGAGGCCGGCCAGCGCGGACCGGGTGAGGGAGACCGCGCGGTGCAGCTCCCCGGCGTGCGCCGCGGCCGCGGAGGCCCGCAGCGTCAGCGTCACGGTGTCGGGGACCTCGGGCCGTGCGGCGGCGTCGACGGCCGGCCACAGGTCCAGGGCCGACTCGACGTGCCGCAGTTCCTCCGCGGGCGCGCCGACGCGCTGGGCGTGGTCGGCGGCCTCCAGGGAGGCGGCGAGCGCTTCGGGCAGGTCGTGACTCTCGCGGTAGTGGTGGGCGCGCTCGGCCGCGCTGTCGGACCGGCGGTCCCTGGCGGCGAGCAGCCGCGCGAACGCGCCGTGCAGCCGGGCCCGTTCGCCGGGAAGCAGGTCCGCGTAGACCGCCTCCCGCGCCAGGGCGTGCCGGAAGGAGTAGGTGTCCCCGTCGCCGGAGACGAGCAACTGCCGCTCCACGGCCTCGCGCAGCGCCGACTCCAGCTCCTCCTCGGGCAGCCCCACGGCGTCCCGCAGCAGATCGTGCCCCACGCGGCGCCCGGCGACCGCGGCGGTGCGCAGCACTTGCTGGGCGGTCTCGGAAAGCTGCTCGAACCGGATGAGCAGCACGTCGGCCAGGCCGCTGGGGACACCTCGGGCGGGTGTGTCCGTGGCCGCGACCAGTTCCTCGGCGTAGAAGGCGTTGCCCTCGGCGCGTTCGACGATCCGGTGCACGGTGGTGTCCGGCAGCGGCCGGTCCCGCAGGGAACGCACCAGCCGGGCCACGTCGGCGTCGGGCAGGGGCCGCAGCTCCAGCCGCTCCACGGTGGGCAGGCGCACCAGCTCGGCCAGCAGGGGCCGCAGCGGGTGACGGCGGTGCAGGTCGTCCGCCCGGTAGGAGGCGAACACCGCGAGCCGCCCGCCGGGAGCCCCGCCCGTGGGCCGTCGCGGGGCACCCCGGCTGAGCAGGAACCTCAGCAGGTCCCGGGAGGACTGGTCGGCCCAGTGCAGGTCCTCCAGGACCAGCAGCAGCGGTGCGACGTCCGTCAGCTCGGTCAGCAGCGCGGCCACGCCCTCGAACAGCCGCAGCCGCGAGCGGGTGCTGGGGTCCCCGTCGCCCCCGTCGCCGCCGCCGTCCGGACCACCGCCGAGCAGCCGGTCGGCCACCGGGTGTGCGGCCAGTACTTCGGCGAACCGTTCGTCGGCGGCCAGCACGCCGAGTATCTCGGTGAAGGGCAGGTACGGCAGGCCGACGTCGCCCAGGTCGACGCAGTGCCCGGTGAGCACGGTCGTCCCGGCCGCGGCGGCCCGCCCGGAGACCTCGCCGAGGGTCCGGGTCTTGCCGACCCCGGCGTCCCCCGCGATCAGTACCGCGCGGGCCTCTCCGGAACGGGCGCGTTCCAGCACGCCGGTGAGACGGGCGAGTTCGTCCTCGCGGCCGACGAGCGGGCTGGCGAATGAGGTCTGCGGCACCATGCCATCCTGGCACGCGGGTCCGACAGCCCCTATGCGCACGAGGGCGCCGCATGGAGCGGGCCCTGACGACCCGTCGGCCCGAGCCCGTCGGAGCAGGCCGGAGCGGGTGGACCGGACCGAGTCGCCGGGCCCGGCTCAGCCGGCCGCGGGACCGCCACGGACGCCCAGCACGCAGAACTCGTTGCCCTCGGGGTCGGCCAGTACCACCCACGGCTGTTCGCCCTGCCCGACGTCGACGCGGCGCGCGCCCAGCTCCAGCAGACGGACCACCTCGGCCTCCTGGTCGTCGGGCCGGAAGTCCAGGTGCAGCCGGTTCTTGCCGGCCTTGCCCTCCGGCACCGGGGCGAAGAGCAGCCCCGGCAGCCGGTCCCGGTCCGGACGGATCTCGTACTCCTCGGGGGCGTCGTTCACCACGACCCAGCCGAGCGCCTCGGCCCACCAGCGTCCGAGCGCCACGGGATCGGTCGCGTCGACGTTCAGCTGCTCCCACTGCAAAGTCATGGGCACAGGGTAGGGAAGACTGGACTTCATGGACGTGCCCGCGACACAGGGAGGGAACCGCATGACGCGCCCGATCACGGCAGGGGTCGACGGTTCGGAGGAGAGCCTGGCCGCACTGGCCTGGGCCGCGAGGGAGGCGGTCCGCCGGCAAGCGCCGCTGCACGTCGTGCACGCCTGGCGGTTCCAGCCGCAGGACGCGGCCGGCACGGGGGACCGGGACGTGCAGGATCGGTGGGTCCGGGACTCGGTCGCCGAGTCGGTGGGGACCGTCGCCGAGCGGTATCCGGACCTCACGGTGTCCACGGAGATCCGCGAGGGCGACGCCGTCGCCGCGCTGCTCGCCGCCGCGGGCGACGCCGGGACGCTGGTGCTCGGCTCGCGCGGCCACGGGGCGGTCGTCGGGTTCCTGCTCGGCTCGGTCGGCCAGCAGGTGATCGCCCAGGCGCCGCGACCCGTCGTCCTCGTACGGGCCGGGGAGGAGGCCGCGGCCGAGGCCGCCGGCCGCGAGGTCGTCGTGGGACAGCAGGGGGAGCCGGAGGACAGCGCCGACGTGATCGGGTTCGCCTTCGAGGCGGCCGCCGCGCGCGGTGCCACCGTGCGGGCCGTCCGGGCCTGGGCCCTGCCCACGGTGTTCACCTACACCCCGGGATCGATGCGGCTCGCCGACGAGGCAGGGGGCCTGGAGTCGTACGAGAGGAAGGCGCTCGGCGAGGCGCTCGGGCCGTGGCGCGAGCGCTTCCCCGACGTCCCGGTGATCGAGCACGTGGAGATGGGCAGCGCGGGGCAGGTGCTGCTGTCGGTGGCCGCGAACGCCCAGCTGATGGTGGTCGGCCGCCGGGCCCGTCGTACGGCGGTCGGCGCCCGGATCGGCTCGGTGGCGCACGGCGTGCTGCACCACGCGGACTGCCCGGTGGCGGTGGTCCCGCACCGGTGAGGCCACCACATGTGATGCCCCACATGTGGTGGCCCGCGCGCGTGGAGACCGCATACGTGAGGCCCGCACATGTGTAGGTCCCCACACGTGTAGGTCCGGGGGTGCGGGTCCGGGCAGGTGGAGGCCGCACATGTGGCGCCCGCTCGCGTCACGTCCGCAGGCGTCCCGACCCGGGCCGGTGGCTCAGTCCGCCGTGGGCTGCAGGGTCTCCCGGGCCCTGGGCAGGATGTTCGCGATGTAGTCCACCACGGCCGTGTCCAGACCGATGTCGTGCTGGGCCCGCTCGGACAGGTACCAGCGGTGCTCCAGCAGCTCGTGGTAGATCTCGGCCGGGTCCATCGCGCCGCGCAGCTCGACCGGTACGGCGCGCACGGTGGGCCGGAAGACCTCGCGCACCCAGCGGTGGGCCAGGACCTCCGGGCGGGCGCCGAGTGGGTCGCCCGGGGCGTAGTCGTCCTGGGTGGCCATCCAGCTCTCCAGGTCGTTCAGCAGCCGCCGGGCCTGGTTCTCCTCGGCGTCCAGGCCGGTCAGGCGCAGCAGCTGGCGCTGGTGGTGGCCGGCGTCGACGACCTTGGGCACGAAGGTGACCGTGTCGCCGTTGGAGGCGTGCTCGATCTGCATCTCGGCCACGTCGAAGCCGAGGTCGTTGAGCCGCCGGATCCGGCGCTCGATGTAGTGGTACTTGCCCGCCGGATAGACGGAGGTGCGGGTCAGCTCCTGCCACAGACTCCGGTAACGGGCGCAGATCTCGGTACCGAAGTCGATCGGGTCGACGGAGGGGTGCAGCGCCCCCGACGCCTCCAGGTCGAGCAGTTCGCCGCTGATGTTCACCCGGGCCAGGTCGAGGTCGTAGTCGCGCTGCCCGTCGCTCAGCCGCGGGTGCAGGTCGCCGGTCTCCGCGTCCACCAGGTACGCGGCGTAGGCGCCCGCGTCGCGCCGGAAGAGCGTGTTGGACAGTGAGCAGTCGCCCCACGCGAACCCGGCCAGGTGCAGCCGGACCAGCAGCACGGCCAGGGCGTCCATCAGGCGGTGCATGGTCGCCGGGCGCAGCGTCGTCTCGAACATCGACCGGTACGGCAGCGAGCCGCCGAGATGCCGGGTGACGAGCACCGGTTCCAGCGGCTCACCGGCGGTGCCGACGCGGCCGGTGACGACGGCGAGCGCGTCCACCGCGGGGATGGCGAGGCGGTCGAGGTCGCGCAGCAGCTGGTACTCCCGCAGCGCGGGCCGTTCGGCCAGTTCCTTGACGGCGATCACCTCGTCCCCGGCGCGGGCGTAGCGGACGACGTGGCGGGAGATGCCGCGCGGCAGCGGCACGAGGTACTCCTCGGGCCACTCCTCCAGCGGCGTCTGCCACGGCAGTTCGAGCAGGAGCGCGGGGTGCTCCGGATTGGTGGCACTGATCTGCAAGGCCATGCCCCCGACTTTAGAACGCCCGTTCCCGGGCCTGTCGCGCGAGGCACCCTTCTCGCCGAAGCGCCCGATGCCGTCAGGAAGGTGGAAGGGCCGGTGGGTCCGGTGGGTCCGGCCGCCGCGCGGCGGCCGGCCGCATGCCGAACAGGAAGCGTGTCACCGGCGTCCTGCGCACCCCGTACTCGTACCCGACGAGGATCACCCCCAGCGAAGCCGTCACGATCACCGCGTACTCGACCGCCATCGGCGCGGACCATCCGACCACGCCGTAGGCGAAGGCGACCACCACCGGCTGGTGCAGCACGTACAGGGGCAGCGCGGCCACCCCCAGATACCGCAGGGCCGCGTCCCGTCGCGCCGCCCGGCCGCCGGTGCCGGGCCGTGTGCGTGCCGTCCGGTTCCGGGGCCGGTCCAGCAGGCCGAGGATCGAGACCACCCAGCACCAGCCGGCCGCCCCGAAGACCGCCCGGGTGAACAGGGCGAGGGGTGTCCATGCCGTGAACGGATCGTCACCGGCGACGAATCCGGGCGCGGACCCGGCGAACAGCACCAGTCCGAGCAGACCCACCGGTACCGCCGCGCGGCGCGTCACCTCCCGGATCCGCCCGTCGTCGGCGAGGGTGAGGCCGCACAGGAAGAACAGCAGGTAGGCCCAGCGGTTCCAGCCCGCGTACTCCTCCTCCATGCCCAGCAGCGCGTTGACGGCGGCGAGCGGCAGCGCGGGGAGCAGCAGCAGGGCCGGGTGGCGGCGCAGAACGGGGGCCACGCGTCCGGCGCCGGTCGTCAGCCGGGTCGCCACCGGTGCGAGCAGCAGGCAGAAGGCGAGCAGCAGGACGACGAACCACAGATGCCCGGTCTCGAAGTGGTCCCCCTCCACGACGAAGGGGAAGTCGGCCGGATCCGGGCGGACGGTCAGGAAGCGCGGCCAGAACCGCCAGTACGACTCGTCGTAGCCCGGGTCGGCGGCGCGCAGCCGCAGCCACTGGGGGAGGGGGCACAGGACGGCCGTAGCGAAGACGAGGGGGACGCCGAGGCGCAGCAGGCGTTCCCGGGCGAACCCGCCGGGCCCCCGGCGGCGGATCGAGTGCCGGGCGCCGAGACCGGCGACGAGGAACAGCATGGGCATGGCCCACACCACACCGAACCCGGCGACCACGGTGACGGCGTCCGTGGTCTGGGCGTTCTTGACGTAGAAGTCGTCGTCCGGTGAGAAGACGAGGGCGGTGTGGAAGAAGACCAGTCCCAGTACGACGAGAGCGCGCAGCGCGTCGAGTTCGCCGCGCCGGCGGGCGTCCGCACCTTGCCCCGTGTCCGCCCCTCGCCCCACGTCCGCGCTCATCGGCTCTCCCGCCCGAGGTGCGCCCAGTGTGGGGGCAGCGGGCCGGGGAGGACAGCCTTCCGGCACGGCCCTCGGGCCCGGCCACCGGGTACGGCGGTTCAGCGCACGCCGTGCGGGCGGAACTGGACGCTGATGCGGGGCCCGGCGGCGCGGGTGCTCTTGGGGACGCAGTGCTCCCAGGTGCGCTGGCAGGAGCCGCCCATCACGATCAGGTCGCCGTGGCCCAGCGGACGGCGCACGGTGTCACCGCCTCCGCCCGCCGGGCGCAGCAGCAGGTCCCTGGGCGCCCCGACGGACAGGATGGCGACCATCGTGTCCTGGCGCGCGCCCCGTCCGATCCGGTCGCCGTGCCAGGCGACGCTGTCCCGGCCGTCGCGGTAGTGGCACAGCCCGGCGGTGGTGAAGGGCTCGCCCAGCTCCTCGGCGTAGTGCGCGGACAGCGCGTCGCGGGCCTCGGCCAGCAGCGGGTGCGGCAGCGTGTCACCGACACCGTAGAAGGAGAGCAGCCGGGGTACGGCGACCACCTGGTCGTACATGGCCCGCCGCTCCGCGCGCCACGGGACCTCGGCGGCCAGCCGCTCGAACAGCGCGTCGGCACCGCTCAGCCACCCGGGGAGCAGGTCGATCCAGGCACCGGAGCCCAGACGGGTGCGGCGCAGGCCGTCGAGCGGGCCGAGCCGGGCCTCGTCGGTCTGGTCGAAGAGCGAGCCCTGGAGGTGCGTGGTCATGGCACCAGCGTACCCCTTGTTCGAATGTGAGTTCTATTGCTGGGGGTGCATGGATCCGTCACGAGACCTGTGGATACAGCGCTGTATCCGATACATTTCCGTATCCAGTGGCGAGGGAGGGCCGGACATGGCGGTGAAGGAGACGGCCGGCCGCGTCACCCGGCGGCGTGTGCGGACCCGCGCGAACCTCCTGGACGCGGCGTTCGCGGTGTTCGCCGCCAAGGGGTTCGGCCGGGTGTCGATCGAGGAGGTCTGCGAGGCGGCCGGATACAGCCGGGGCGCCTTCTACTCGAACTTCGGCAGCCTCGACGAGCTGTTCTTCGCGCTCTACCGCGAACGGGCCGACCTGATCGCGGAGCAGGTGTCCGGCGCCCTGGCGCAGGACGGTCCGGACCTGGACGTGCCCGCCGCCGTGAACCGTGTCACCGAGGTGCTGCTCCTGGACCGGGAGTGGCTTCTGGTGAAGACGGACTTCCTGGTGCACGCCGCTCGCGATCCGGCCGTGGCACGGGCCCTGCTGGAGCACCGGGCGCGCCTGCGACGCGCGATCGCCGACCGCCTCGCCCGGGCGCGCGGGCACACCACCCTGCCCGCCGTGCTCGGCGACACCGACGGCGCCGCGCACGCCGTGGTCGCCGCGTACGACGGAGTCACCACCCAGCTGCTCCTGGACCGGGACGTCGAGCACGCCCGCGCCTGGCTGGGCCGACTGCTCACCGCACTGCTCACCGAGGGCAGCCGCACTCCTTGACCCCCTGACCCTCGCGACCCCGAACCACTCGGACCCCCGAATCCCTGGGACCCCCGAACCACTCGGACCCCCAGGCCTTTTGAACCCCCATTGACACGGAACAGGAAGGGACGGTCGCCATGGATGCCGACGTCATCGTGGTCGGAGCGGGTCTGGCGGGCCTGGTCGCGGCCCACGAACTGACCAGCCGGGGCAGGAGGGTGGCCCTCGTCGACCAGGAGAACGCGGCCAACCTCGGCGGGCAGGCCTTCTGGTCCTTCGGCGGTCTCTTCCTCGTCGACTCCCCTCAGCAGCGGCGCCTCGGCGTCAAGGACTCCTTCGACCTGGCCTGGAACGACTGGCAGGGCAGCGCGGGCTTCGACCGGACCGAGGACGAGGACTCGTGGGCGGTGCGCTGGGCCCGGGCGTACGTCGAGTGGGCGGCGGGGGAGAAGCAGTCCTGGCTCGCCGGGCACGGCATCACCTTCCTGCCCACCGTCGGCTGGGCCGAGCGCGGCGACCTCCGGGCCGGCGGACACGGCAACTCCGTGCCCCGCTTCCACATCGCCTGGGGCACCGGCACGGGCGTCGTCGAGCCGTTCGTGCGGTACGCCAGGCAGGCCGTGCGCGACGGACTGCTCACCTTCCACCACCGCCACCGCGTCGACCACCTGGTCGTCGAGGACGGCACCGCGCGCGGCGTGCGCGGCACGGTACTGGCCGAGGACCACTCGCCTCGCGGGGTCGCCTCCAGCCGTGACGCGATCGGCGAGTTCGAACTCACCGCCCAGGCCGTGATCGTCACCTCCGGCGGCATCGGCGCCGACCACGACATCGTCCGCCGCCACTGGCCCGAGCGCCTCGGCACCCCGCCCGCCGAGATGGTCACCGGCGTCCCCGCCTACGTCGACGGGCGGATGCTCGGCATCAGCGCCGAGGCGGGCGCACGCCTGGTCAACCGCGACCGCATGTGGCACTACACCGAGGGGGTGCGCAACTGGGACCCGGTCTGGCCCGGCCACGGCATCCGCATCCTGCCCGGACCGTCCTCGCTGTGGTTCGACGCGCTCGGCCGCCGCCTGCCCGAACCGTGCCTGCCCGGCTACGACACCCTCGGCACCCTCCGGCATCTGCGCACGGCCGATGACCTCGCCGGCCACGACCACTCCTGGTTCATCCTCACCCAGAAGATCATCGAGAAGGAGTTCGCGCTCTCCGGCTCCGAGCAGAACCCCGACATCACCGCGAAGGACCGCGCCGGGTTCCTGCGCGAACGCGTCCTCGGCAGGGGCGCGCCGGGCCCGGTGGACGCCTTCCTGCGCAACGGCGCCGACTTCGTGACCGCGCCGAACCTGGAACAGCTCGTCGACAGGATGAACGGACTGACCGACAAGCCGCTCCTGGACGCCGCCGTGATCCGGCGTCAGATCGAGGCCCGCGACCTCCAGATGGCCAACCCGTACGCCAAGGACGCCCAGGTCCAGGGCATCCGCAACGCCCGCCGCTACATCGGCGACCGACTCGGCCGGGTCGCCACGCCGCACCGGATCCTCGACCCGGCGGCGGGCCCGCTGATCGGGGTCAAGCTGCACATCCTCACCCGCAAGACCCTCGGCGGCATCCAGACCGACCTGGACTCCCGCGCGCTGGGCGCCGACGGCACACCCGTCGAGGGACTGTACGCGGCGGGTGAGGTGGCCGGCTTCGGCGGCGGCGGGGTGCACGGCTACAACGCGCTGGAAGGCACCTTCCTCGGCGGTTGCCTGTTCTCCGGACGGGCGGCGGGCCGGGCCGCGGCACGTCAGACCGCCTGACGGCACAGGCCGTTCCGCTCCGTCTCCACACACTCCACCGAGTCCGGGCCCTCACCGATTGCATGCCGTCGCGGGGTCCGGGCTGTCGGGGGTCCGGGCTGTCGTCGGGCCCGCGCGTCGCGAGCTCAGGCCCCGTCGAGGAGACGGAGCAGCACGGCGGCGTGGCTCTCCCCGGGCGACTTGGACGCGGTCAGCAGCGTCACGTCCCCCTCGCGCGCCAGCTCCCGTACGTGGTCGAGGAGCTCGGCCGCCTCCGGGGCGGCCAGCTCGGCCTCGTACCGCTCGGCGAACTCCTCGTAGGAGCCCTCGTCCGCGTGGTACCAGCGGCGGAGCTCGGTCGACGGGGTGATCCCCTTGGGCCACTCGTCCACGTGCGCGGCGTCCTTCGCCACACCCCGCGGCCACAGCCGGTCCACCAGGACCCGCACGCCGTCGTCCGGTTCGGGCGGGTCGTAGACGCGGTGCACACGGACACTCATGGCCGGGTTCCTTCCCACGGTCGGCCGGAACGGTGTTGTCGCGAGCCCTGTCCGGCGCCCGCGCCGGACCCGGTCAGCCGGACCTCCGGCGCACGGCCTCGCGGCGCTTGAGCGCACGGCGTTCCAGCTCGCCGGTCCCGCCCCAGACACCGAGGGTCTGCCCGGTGTCGAGCGCCCACCGCAGACACTGCTCCTGGACCGGACAGCGCCGGCAGACCGCCTTCGCCTGCTCGGTCTGCGAAGCGGCCGGACCGGTGGTGCCGATCGGGAAGAACAGGTCGGGGTCCTCCGCGCGGCACGCGGCGTGCTCTCGCCAGTTGTCCATCAAAGTCACCTGCGATCGGTATCGTTCGCGCCCTCGTGAATGCCTTACTCCCTTGCGGGTGACCTGTCGACAGCGGGGTGAAACCGGCGCGACGCCTCGGGCCGCCTGCCGCGCCTACCTCAGCGGCGCCTCCCGGGCCGCCGCCACCACCGCGTCGGCCACCGTCGCCAGCGCCGGGGAGTCGAGTTTCCACTGCTGCCAGTACAGCGGGACGTCCACCGCCAGATCCGGGGCGAAGTCGACGATCCGGCCGGTGCTCAGCAAGGGCTCCGCCTGCGGCTCGGGCACCATGCCCCAGCCCAGGCCGGCGGCGACGGCCTCGACGAAACCCTCCGAGGTCGGCACGTAGTGGCGGGCGGGACTCGCGCCGCCGTGACCGAGCCGCCGTGCGAAGCCGTCCTGGAAGTCGTCCCGCCGGTCGAAGAACACCACCGGCGCCTCGGCGAGCACCTCCCGCAGCGGCCCGTCCAGATGCCGCGCGGCGAACCCGGGGGCGGCGCAGGGGAGATACCGCATCCGGCCCAGATACCGGACGGCGCAGCCGGGGACCGGGTCGGGCGACGAGGTCACCGCGGCCATCACCACGCCCTCCCGCAGCAGGGCCGCCGTGTGGTCCTCGTCCTCACGGCGCAACTCGAAACAGAGCCTCGGCTCCCGGGGCACCCGCGTGAGGGCGCCGAGGAACCAGGTCGCGAGCGAGTCGGCGTTGACGGCGACCGAGACCCGGGTCGGCTCACCGGCCCCGCCGCTCAGCCCCAGTTCCGCGTACGCGTCCCGCTCCAGCCGGGCCACCTGGCGGGCCAGGCGGACCAGCACCGCGCCGGAATCCGTCGGCCGCACCGGCTTGGTGCGCAGCAGCAGCACCCGGCCGGTGCGCTGTTCCAGCGCCTTCACCCGCTGGCTGACCGCGGACGGTGTCACGTGCAGCGCGGCGGCGGCCGCGTCGAACGTGCCCTCGTCCACCACGGCCAGCAGGGTGCGTACCTGGTCCAGCGGCAGGTCCGCGAAGGCCGCCGTGGTCGTTCCCGTCATGCCTGCCCGTCCGTCGTACCCGTCATCAAGAACGCTAAGGTTACGTAAGAATCTTTAGCTGTACGTCCCGTGATCGCCCGCTTAGCGTCGAGAGCATGCACAACGCCCTCTCCGCCGCGGCCGCCGGCTTCGGCACCGGCCTCTCGCTCATCGTCGCCATCGGTGCCCAGAACGCCTTCGTCCTGCGCCAGGGGATCCGCCGCGAAGCGATCCTCGCGGTGGTCGGCATCTGCGCGCTGTCCGACGCCCTGCTCATCACCCTGGGCGTCGGCGGGGTCGGCGCGGTGGTGGTGGCCTGGCCGGGCGCGCTCACCGCGATCGGCTGGATCGGCGGCGCCTTCCTGCTCTGCTACGGCGCGCTGGCCGCCCGGCGCGTGTTCCGGCCCGTCGGTGCGCTGCGGGCGGACGGCGACGCCGCGGGCTCCCGCCGCCGGGCGGTCCTCACCTGCCTGGCACTGACCTGGCTCAACCCGCACGTCTATCTCGACACCGTGTTCCTGCTGGGCTCGGTCGCCGCCGACCAGGGGCCGCTGCGCTGGACGTTCGGCCTCGGTGCCGTCGTCGCCAGCCTGTGCTGGTTCGCCGCGCTCGGATTCGGTGCCCGCTACCTCGGCCGCTTCCTGGCCCGGCCCGCGGCCTGGCGCGTACTCGACGCCCTGGTCGCCGCCACGATGATCGTGCTCGGTGTCACCCTCATCGCCGGAGCCTGAGCGGGAGCCGGCCCGGCCCCCGCTCAGGCGCCGTCTCACAGGGAGCCGCGCCCGTGCAGCGCGTAGTGCTCCATGAGCCGGCCCCTGGTGGTCTCCAGCCGGTGCGCGAGGATCTCGGCGACCGAGCGCACCAGCACGATGCCCAGCTGCGGGTCCTCCTCGCACAGGGCGAGTACCGAGGCCGCCTCGAACTCGTAGGCGCGTACCGGGCTGAAGGCCTCGGCGCCGAAGTCCCATTCGTAGGGCGGGAACAGCCAGGACCAGCCGAGCAGGTCGCCCGCGCCCAGGCCGGCCACCTGGACCTGCTGCACGGACGTCACTCGCTGGGTCAGGGAGACCGCGCCGGAGCGGATGACCCAGAAGCGGTCGGCCCTGCCGCCGGCCTCGAAGATCCGGGCGTCCTCCGGGAAGGAGACCTCCCGGGCGAGTGCCGTCAGCCGATCGCGCTGGGGAAGGGGGAGGGCGGTCAGCAGTTTGATCGCTTTGGTCATGGCACGGGGCTCCTCGCCGGCGATTCGGTTCCGGGGCTTTCCCTATGCCCATTTCAGTCGCTCGCAGCGCCCTCAGCACCTCGGCGGACGGCCGATTTCCGTGCGGATTCCGTGCCGGATCCGGGGACGGCCGGGCCCGGACATGAAAAAGCCCTGGCTGGACGGGGGAAGCCAGCCAGGGCCGTAATCGGTGACGTACGAAGGACACTTCCGTCGACCCCGTCGCCACGTATGGATGAACGCTAAACCATCTACGGGGCTTCCACGAAGCGGGAACCGGGTCACGTGACCCGTTTCACTCGCCGGCTCCGCCGCCGATGCCGTCCCGCTCCCGGATCACCCCTCGTGCTCGGCGACGACCCGGATCGTCTCCAGCTCCGGATCGCTCGGGTCCGGCAGGTACATACCGGCCTCCAGTCCGCTGCGCAGATACCGCAGGACGGGTTCGGCCAGCCGCTCGCCGGGCAGGACGGGCGGGATGCCGGGCGGGTACGGCGTGATCATCTCCGCCGCGACGCGGCCCGCGGCCCGGTCGAGCGGCACGTCCTCGGTGGGGCCGAAGAACGCGTCCCGGACCAGGCCCGCCTGCGGCATCCGCAGCTCGGACGGCGAGGGCACCGCCACGCGCGGAGCGGCCTCCAGGCCGGGGGCGGCGTGCGCGAGGTCCTTGAGCGCGGCCAGCAGCTCGCCGGCGGTCTCCCGGTCGTCGCCGTGGGTGATCTGCGCGCCGATGCGACGGTGGTCGGTGATGTGCGCGATCACGCTCCGGTGCTCGCGCAGCCAGTCCGCCGCCTGGAAGCCCGAGATGCCGAGCCCGTCCAGGTCGATGATGACGGGCAGCGGATCGAAACCGTGGGCCAGCCCCGGGCCGCAGAAGTCGTCCCGGTCGTTGACGTGCATGCCGTCGATCTCCTCGACGGCCGCGCGGACCTCGGCCGCCAGCTCCAGGGCCCCGCCCATCAGCTCGCGTCCGCGCAGCGCCATCTGTCGGCGCCAGCCGTCCAGCCCGGCGAAGATCAGTGCCGAGGGGCTGGTGGTGCCCAGCAGGTCCGCCCGCATGCCGAGCAGCTTCGGCGGGACCAGGTCACCGCGCAGATGGAACACGGAGCCCTGCTCCAGACCACTGCCCATCTTGTGGATGCTGGTCACGCAGATGTCGGCGCCCGCGTCCATCGCCCAGGACGGCAGATCGGGGTGGAAGGGCAGATGTGCTCCCCACGCCTCGTCGACGATCAGCGGCGCCGAGCGTCGGTGGCAGACCTCGGCGACAGCCCGCAGGTCGGCGCTGGCGCCGTACGGTGTCGGGCTGGTGACCAGGGCGCCCTTGGCGTCGGGATGGGCCTCGAACGCCTTCTCGAACTCCGCGGCGGACGGCGGATGGGCCAGGTGCCGCTCCGCGTCCCAGCGCGGCTCGACCCAGGCCGGTTCGATCCCGGACAGGATCAGCCCGGAGACGACGGACTTGTGGGCGTCCCGGCCGATCAGCAGCTTCTCGTGCGGCCCCGCGACCGCCAGCATCGCCGCCTTCACCGACAGGGACGACCCGCACGTCGAGAAGAACGTGTGGTCGGCGTGCACCGCGTCCGCCATCAGCTCCTGGGCGCGCTGCAGCACGCGTCCCCGGGTGAGCCGGTCGTCGAGTCCGCCCGCCGCCAGCACGTCGCCGTAGAAGACGGCGTCACCCAGCACCTCGCGCACCGCCGGGTCGGCCCCACGCGCCTGTTTGTGTCCCGGCGGCGTGAACGACAGCCGCCCCTCGCGGCGGTAGTCGACGAGGGCTTCCAGCACGGGTGCTCGGGTGTGGTCGGCCGTCATGCCGGTCCGGTTTCCCGCCCGGCCCCCGGTCAATCGTCGCTCCGCCCCGACCGGCGTCCGGTCCGCCTCCGCCGCTGTCCGCCCGGGCCGCGCGCCCCGTCACTCCGGGTTCCGGCCCGGGGTCAGCACCTCGTCCAGCACCCGCAGGACGGCCTCGTACGCGATCGTCCGTACGGCGGCGTCCCGGGAGCCCTCCGGGTCGGTCGGCCGCAGCTCTTCCCTTCGCGCCCGCCAGGTCCGCTCCTGAGCCACCGCACAGGCCCTCGCGCGGTGCATGCGGCGCAGCAGTTCGTCCGAGTCCACAACATCCGTCATGTACTCCGCGTACCCCCGCAGAGCCCGTGGATGGCCGCTGGGCCGTACGGAGGGCCGGAGGTTTGGGGATACGGGCAGAGGTCAGCCGGAAGTAACGAGGCCCGCACGGCGCACGGACGCCGTGGGGCCGCGGATCCGGCTTATCTCACCGATCAGGGAGCTGACGGATGTGTGACAGGCACACGACCGAGCCCGTCGTCGAGCAGCACGGCGCGGACCGGCACCGGCGGTACCGGCCGTGCAAGCCCGCCGAGGCACGCCGAACGGTCGAACGCGTCGTCACCGAACGCTGCGGCACCGACGGCCGCACGTCGTGCGACGTGGGCGCCCTGTCGGACGTCGTGCTCGTCGCCTCGGAACTGGCCACCAACGCCATCCTGCACGGTGGCGGCATCACGGACTTCCAGGTCGACGTCGTCGGGCCGGGCGTCCGGCTCTCGGTGTGCGACCGCAGCCACGACCTTCCGGTGGCCGTGCCGGCCACCGACCCGCAGGGACGCCGCCGCGTCGGCGGCCGGGGCTGGCCGATCGTCTGCCGGCTGGCGTGTGACGTACGCGTGGCAGATCTCGCCTCGGGAGGCAAGTGCATCACCGTGGTCGTTCCGCTGTCCTGAGTACTTTTCGAAAAGCGGAGTTTGTTCCACCGGGGCAGGGGCAGTCGCAAGTTCGTGCTTCGGACCGGAGGCGCAGCAGCGGGAGCGGTATGGCTGCTCAGGCCCTCCGGGTGGTGACCCGGACAGTGCCGTTCCCGCGGAAAGTCCCCTGAGACCACCGTTCAGGAGCGAACGCGCATGCTCATCGAAACGCCCACCATCCGTCCCGGAACCACCGAGTCCACCAACGCTCCCGCGGCTACCGCCACTACCGCCGCTCCCGCCCGTCGCCGGCACGACGACGCACCCGACACCATGGCCCTCTTCGGCCGGCTGGCGGGGCTGACGGACGGGCCCGAACGCGACGCCGTCCGCGACGAACTCGTCACGTCCTGGCTGCCCATGGCCCACCGGATCGCCGGGCGGTTCCGGGACCGCGGCGAGTCCATCGAGGACCTGCGCCAGGTCGCGGCGCTCGGACTGGTGAAGGCCATCGACCGCTTCGACCCGGAGCGGGGAGCCTTCGAGAGTTACGCCGTGCCCACCATCACCGGCGAGGTCAAGCGCCACTTCCGGGACCGCATGTGGGCCCTGCGGGTGCCCCGCCGGGTCCAGGAACTGCGCAACAAGGTGCGGGTGGCCCGGCGCGAGCTCACCCAGAGCCCGGGCAGCCCCGAACCGTCCGTCGCCGCCGTGGCCGCCCACACCGGACTGACCGAGGACGAGGTCAGCGCCGGCATGGAGGCGCTGGAGAGCTTCAGCACCCTGTCGCTGGACGCCGAACTCTCGGCCGGCGACGACGGCTACAGCCTCGCGGACACCCTCGGGGCGGCGGACACCTCGTACGACACCGTGATCGACCGCGAGTCCGCCAAGGAGGGACTGCGCAGGCTGCCCGAACGTGAGCGGGCCATCCTCTACATGCGCTTCTTCGAGGACATGACGCAGAGCCGTATAGCCGACCACCTGGGCATCTCGCAGATGCATGTCTCGCGGCTCATCAGCCGCAGCTGCGCGCGCGTGCGCGACGAGGCGATGGGGCAGCGGGCCGTCCGCCGGGGGACCGGCCGGCCGGTGCGGACCTGACGGACCGAGGAACCGAGGACCCGAAGACCCGAAGACCCGAAGACCCGAAGACCCGAAGACCGAGGACCGAGGACCGAGGACCCAGGGAGGAACGAGACGGATGCTGATGCCTCACCCCGTGGTGCTGCGCGGGCTCGTCGAGGAGTACGAGGCGGCGGTGGCGCACGAGGCCGCCGACGACAGGGGCGGACCGGGGCCCCGGACGCGGGACCTGGCGTACACGCTGTGCGTGTCGACCGGCACGCGTGACGTGGCACGGGCCCTGGAGGCCGCCCGCCGCTGGCTCGCGGTCGGAACGGCCCCGGCGCCCGCCCCGGTGCCCGTAGCCGTCGTCGAGACCGTCGGAGCCCGGGACTGACCCACGGCGGACAGGGGACACCTGGTGGGCCCGACTGCCCGCACGCCGGTCGACGGCGTGCGGGCGGTCGGACTGTGTGCGCCGAACCCCCGCGCGGCGTCTGCGCGCCCGAGCGTGTGCGCCGAAGCCACAGCCCGGTGTGCGGCCGGAAAGCCGGGGCATCCGGAGTCCGACGGGAGGGGAGGACCACATGAACGCACGTGTCATGGCACGTATGGGACAGGGCCGGGCCCGCCGGGCGGCGAACGGGTCGGCCGCGGAGGGGGCCGCCCGGGCGGGACTCACCGCTCGCGGCGTGATCTACCTGCTGGTCGGCATTCTGGCCCTGCAGATCGCCTTCGGCACCGGGAACCGGCAGGCGGACCGGGGCGGCGCCCTGGCCGAGCTGTCGGACAAGCCCTTCGGGGCCGTACTGCTGTGGGCGCTCGGCATCGGGCTCGTCGGCATGGCGCTGTGGCGGCTGTCCGAGGCACTGTTCGGCGCCACGGGCAAGGACGGCAGCACGGCGAAGAAGCGGTTGCCGGCCGCCGCCCGCTGTGTCTTCTACGCCTTCGTCGCCTACTCCGTACTGGCCTTCGCGGCCGGTACCGGTTCCAGCGGCTCCAGCGACCAGCAGTCCCGGGACGTCACGGCCCGCGTGATGGAGATGCCCGCCGGCCAGTGGCTCGTGGGCGTCGCCGGCGTCGTGGTCGTCGTCGCCGGCGTGGTGATCGGCGTACAGGCACTGCGCCGCAGCTATCACAAGAAGCTGAAGCTCGGCGCGCTGAGCCCCCGGGCCCGGCGGCTGGTCGACGTCACCGGCGTCGGAGGTGGCACGGCCCGCGGACTCGTCTTCGCCGCGGCGGGCGCCTTCGCCGTACGGGCCGCCGTCGACTACGCGCCCGACAGGGCGAAGGGACTGGACGACACCCTCCGCTCCTTCGCCGACACCCCGCTCGGCCCCTGGCTTCTGGTCTGCGTCGCCGCGGGTCTGGTGCTCTTCGGCGTCTTCTCCTTCGCGCTCGCACGCTGGCGTCGCGTCTGAGCCGCGCCGCACGGGGAACACGGGTCGAATGAACGAACACGAGATTCCTCCGCCGGACGGACGTCCCGTGGACGTCTACCTCGACCTCCTGCGCATCCGCATGGAGACCCACGACTACCAGATGCTGCTCAGCGTGGTGGAACCCGTCCTCCAGGCGATCGACGAGCACCAGATGCCCACCATCGACTTCTCCCTGGACGGGGACAACGCCGAGGCGCTGCCCCAGGAGATCAGGGACGAGGCCGCCCTGGTCATCGCCACCGCGGTCACGGGCCGGCTGGACAACGAGGTCGTCGAGATCAGCACCGACGAGACCGGTCCGGTCCGGGTCGTCACCGACGCGGTCACCGCCTCCGACCCCGAACGGCTCGGCGAGATAGCCGACTACCTCAAGGAACGCCACCGGCAGAACGACGAACTGCGCGGCATCGCCGAGGCGAGCGGTCTGCCCAGCGACTTCTGACCGTCACCGCCGACGACCGTCACCGCCGGCCCACACCGCCGACGACCGTCACCACCACGACGCTCCATGCCACCGACCGTCACGGCGCCGGCGTCCTGACCGGCACGCCCAGTGGCCGGGCGAGGCCCACCACGGCCTCGTCCAGGCGCTCCAGGTGCCGCAGTACACGGCCGGTGATGCGGCCGTACCGCGGCACCCCGGCGGCGTCCGGCTCCAGCAGCGAGGCGATGCTCGGCCCGGTCTCCACCTCGGTCCCGGCGTCCTCGTCCGCGACGTGCGCGGCGATCGCCTCGATGTTGCGCACCGTGCGCCGCACCGCCCCACGCAGCCGGGGGTCGGCGGCGATCGAGGGATGGGTCGGCAGCAGCTCGGCCGTCGCGGCCAGCGACCGCGCGTGATAGGCGCAGGTCTCCAGCAGCGCCACCACGTACTGGGCCGTGTTGCGCCGGGCCCGCAGCGGCGTGATCGGATGGGTCAGCGGCTGGGTGGCCGCCCGCAGATCCCCCAGCGCCTGGTCCAGCTCCCGCGCCGTGTCCAGCAGATCGGCCGCCGCCCCGCCACTGAGCTGGTCGACGGCGCCCTCGGTGACATCCGTGAGCCGCTCCAGCACCGTGCCGAGCAGTTCGTTCGTACGGCGGTCGGTCCGTATCGGCAGCACCAGCGCCGCCGCCGCGATCCCGCAGGCCGCGCCGAGCGCCGTCTCCTCCACGCGCAGCAGCAGGACCGACAGGCTGTAGGTGTGCAGCAGGGTGTACAGCAGCCCCAGCATCGCGGTGACGAAGAACGACATCAGCGTGTAGGACAGCGGGGCGGTGTAGAACATCGCGAAGATGAGCAGCAGCACCAGCCCGAACGCGACCCAGGTGTGGCCGCCCACCAGGCCCGCCAGCACGATGCCGGCCACCACCCCGAGCATGGTGCCCAGCACGCGGCGGTAGCCCTTGACGAGGATCTCGCCGGTGGAGGCCGTGTTCAGGAAGACGATCCAGCAGGCGAGCACCGCCCAGTACCAGCGCTCGGCGGACAGGAACTCCCCGCCCACGATGGCCAGTGACGACCCCACCGACACCTGCACCGCGGCGCGCGTGGTGGGCCGCCGCAGCCCGGTCGGCTCCTCCTTGGGAGTGTCCTCCTCACCGGCGTCGATGGCGGCGTCCTCGGCGTCCAGTTCCTCCCGGGAACGGGTCGTCGCGGGCGTGTCGTCCGACTCGTCCTGCGGCCCGTCCAGGGCGATCCTGAGTCCCATGACCGCGCGCGCCGTCTCGCCGAGGCCCCTGAACACGTCCTGGACGGCCGGTGTCGCCTCGGGCAGGTTCTCCTCGTCGCGGTAGCCGAGGAGCCGGTTGCGCAGATGGGACAGCGCGGTGCCGCGTGCCTCGGCGGGCGGCCGCAGCACCAGGGTGCGCAGCGCCCCCAGATCGCGGCGCAGTATCTCCGTGGCCTCGCCGGGCGCGGGCGAGCGGCCAACGGTGGGTGCCGGCGCGCCCGGCAGATGCAGGGTCAGGGTGTCCGCCCGCTCGGCGCTGCGCGCGGTCAGCAGCAGCAGGCCCAGCCGCTCGGCGGCGATCTCGGCGTCCGCGATGCGCCGCTGTACCAGACGGGCCGTGGACGCGTCGGGAGTGCCCTCCTCCAGCCGGGACTGGATCATCAGTGCCGTCTCGTGCAGCCGAGCGGTGCCGTCGCGCAGGTGCTCGAGGGTCTTCTCGATCTCGTCCGGGCCGGCGTCCAGCAGTTCGGTCTGCGTGGCGATCAGCTGGGCCAGCCGGGCGCGGAACGCCTGCCGCAGCCGCTGCAGAATGCCCGCCGACGTCGCCGGTACCACCGCGAAGCGCACCACCGCGCTGCACGCGAACGCGACCACGATGGCGCCCCACAGCCCCGGCAGCGCCGACACCTTCGCGTCGACGAATAGGGACACGAAGTAGACCTGGAAGCCGATCAGCCCGAGCGCGGTGCCGCGGTCGCCGAACCGGCGGACGAAGACGGCGCAGAAGATGAGTACGACGAAGAAGGCGTCACCGATGACGACCCGGGAGGCGAGCAGCGCGCTGACCGACACCGAGACCAGGGCGACGGGCAGGCCCAGCGCCACGGTGACGGCCTGCGCGCCGGACTCGTTCTCGCGGATGGCGAAGGTGGCGACCATCGCCGTCATGGCGCCCGCCACCAGATGGGGGACGTCCGCGCCGAACACGGCGAGCACCGCCAGCGCCAGGGCGATCGCGCCCACCGTCCGCAGCCCCGCCGTCAACCGCAGCAGCCCGGGGTCGGACGCGGCGAGGCGGTCCCGCAGCCGTGTCCGCGCCGAGCGCCCCGCTGCCTTCACGCCGCCGTACACTCTCCCGATTCACGCCTGACTCCCGGCCGGTTCGCGCCGAGATCCACTTCTCAGCATGTCATGCCGCGAGCCGGTCCCGGCCGCGGGGTCACAGCTTCGCTTGGCCCGCCCCCCTGACACGCTCCCGCACCTGCTCCGGCGTCAGATACGCGTCGGTGTACTCGAAGTCCTTCAGCTTGGCCGGTTTGCGGGCCTGGAAACCGGTGCGTACGAAATCGTCACCGGCGACCGCGTTGAGCGCCCAGTTGGCCGCCACCCGGGCCTTGGCCACGCCCGTGCGCAGCGCCGACCAGTGGTAGCCGCGGGCCACCGCCTGGGCGGGCAGGCCCTTGAGTTCGACTCCGAGCGGCTTGGAGACCGCGTCGGTGCCGCCGAGGTCGACGACGAGACCCAGGTCCTTGTGGACGTACGGCCGCATCGGCTGGTTGCGCAGGGTGGCGATGACGTTCTCGGCGACGTGCCGGCCCTGCCGCATGGCGTGCTGCGCGGTGGGCGGGCAGACGGCGCCCTCCTGGCCCCTGGCGAGGTCGGGCACGGCGGCGGAGTCGCCGAGCGCGAACACCCCGTCGTGGTGGGGAAGGCACATGTCGGCGGTGACCGCGAGCCGTCCCTTGACCGTCTCCGCGCCGAGCGTGGCGATGAGCGGGCTCGCCACCACACCGGCGGTCCAGATCAGCGTGCGGGTGGGCACCACCCGGCCGTCCGTGAAGGTGACCTCCTCGGGTCCGGCCTTCGCGATGGACACGCCCAGGGAGATCTCGATACCGCGCCGCGTCAGGACCTCCTGCGCGTCGCGACCGAGCTTCTCGCCCAGCTCGGGCATCAGCTTCGGGGCGATGTCGATCAGATGCCACTTGATCAGGCTCGGGTCGAGCCGGTGGTAGCGCTTGACGGCCGCGTGCGTCAGCCGCTGCAGGCAGGCCGCGGTCTCGGTGCCCGCGTAGCCGCCGCCGACCACCACGAACTGCAGCCGGGAGGCGCGCTCCGCGGGGTCCTGACTGGCGTCGGCGAGGTCCAGTTGCGAGATGACGTGGTCGCGGATGTACGCGGCCTCCGCCAGCGTCTTCATGCCGAACGCGTGGTCGGTGAGACCCGGGATGTCGAAGGTGCGGGTGATGCTCCCCGGGGCCAGCACGATGTAGTCGTACGGCTCGTTGACGATCTGGTCGGTGATGGTGCGCACCACGCAGACCTTCGCCTTGAGGTCCACCCCGATGGCGCCGCCCGGGATGATCCGGGTCCGGTACTTGCTGCTGCGGCGCAGGGAGAGCGCGATCGACTGGGGCGTCAGCACCCCGGAGGCGACCTGGGGCAGCAGCGGCAGATAGAGCTGATAGGAGAACGGCGTCACCAGGGTGACGTCGGCCTCGTGGGGGGAGAGCCTCCGCTCCAGACGGCGGACGCACTCCACGCCGGCGAAACCTGCGCCGACCACCAGGATCCTGGGTCGTGTCACGGTGTTCATCCCTTTCTGCGGCTCCGGGCGGTCTGCCGCGAACCCCATTCGCCTGCCCGTGGATCGCTGCTTCGCACCTCGTCGATCCCACCGCGCCCACGCGGATTCGGCCAGCGGGGCGCGGCAGGCAGGCGACACACCCTGATCACCACCATGCCCCGCCCGGGCCCGGCGCGCACCGGGCGGGAACGAACCGGGCGGGGACTCCCGTGGGTCAGCGGCGCCCGCGACGACGCCGAACCGGGGTCAGCCGGACCCGCGGAGATGGCAGAGCAGCAGGCACACGTCGTCGTCGCGTTCGGAGTCGCTGAGCAGGGGGCGCAGAATCCCGTCCGCCGAGCCCTCCAGGTCCGTCTCCAGCTCCGCAGAACCGAAGGACCCCAGGGCCTGAGCCAGCCGCGCGATCCCCGGGTCTATGCCCCGGGCCCGGCGCTCCACCAGGCCGTCGGTGTACAGCGCGAGCGTCGAACCCGGCGCCAGCGGCACCGTGTGGTCGGCGATCTCCTGCTCCAGCGGGATGCCGAGCATCGCACCCGGTTTGGCGTCCAGGGTCTGGACCCGCCCGTCAGGGGTACGCAGTACCGGCGGCGGGTGGCCGGCGGCGGCCCACGTCAGGGTGGGGTCGTCGGGGTGGAAGCGCGCGATGACGGCGGTGGCGAACAGGTCGGGCTGGAGGTGGTGCAGGAACGTGTGCAGCCGGGTCAGGAGCCGGCCGGGGCTGCCGCCGTCGACGGCGTAGGCCCGCAGCGCGGTGCGCAGCTGGCTCATCATCACGGCCGCGCGCAGCCCGTGCCCGGTCACGTCGCCCACCACGGCGATGACGCCGCCGTCGGGCTGGCGGAAGGCGTCGTACCAGTCGCCGCCGATGTTCAGGCCGTGGGTGGCCGGCAGATAGCGCGCGGCCAGGGCGAGTCCCGGCGGGGCGGGCAGTTCCGTCAGCAGGGCCCGCTGGAGCGTCTCCGCGATGTCACGGTTGTGCTGGTAGCGCTGGGCGTGGTCGATCGCGGTACTGGCCCGCCGGGTCAGCTCGATCACCATCACGGCGTCGTCCGGGTCCCAGCGTTCCCCCGGCGGGGACAGGGTCACCACGCCCAGCGGTGCCTGCCGGGTCGGCAGCGGGATGCACAGCAGCGGCCGCTCGGGATCCAGTGCCGAGGGCGGCTGGTCGTCGACCCCGGGCAGGCCGCCGGGGTGCGCGGCGGCGTACTGGGGCCGTCCGGTGCGGGCGGCGACCACGGCGGCGGCCGGATGGGCCGGCCCCGGCCGTTCACCCTCCTGCTCGAACAGCCAGACGTCGACACTGGCCGCGTACTCCGGCACCAGGAGCTCCGGCAGCCGGCGCACGATCTCGTGGTGGTCCAGCGACGCCGTCAGCACCGCGCTCGCGTCCGCGAGGAACGTCAGCCTGCGACGGGCGTTCTCCGCCTCCGTACGCGCCTTGCGCTCGGCGGCGAACGCCTCCCGCTGGGCCCGCCCGGCGGCGTCCAGCTCGGCGTGCAAGGCCACGACGCCCTGGTTCGTCTGGTGCAGCTCCTCCCGGTGGAAGACGACCAGGTCCTCCTGCTCGGTGAGCCGGTCCAGTACGAGCGCCGTGTCCTCGTCCGCCCCCAGCAGAGCCTCCGCCAGCGCGGCCGGGTCGTCCGCCACGACGTCGGCGTCGGCCGTCGGAACAGCCTCGGGGCAGGGCACCGTGACCCGCCACGGCGGCTGACCGGCGGCGGCGGCGTCACGCGACGGCGTCAGCACCGCGTGCAGCACCCCCTCCCCGGCCTCCGGCGTGGCACGGGAAGCGGTACCGGTCTCCAACGTGAGCCGCCAGGTGCCGCCCTTGGTCAGACACAGCCGCAGCTGCGCCCCGAGCGAGGCCACCAGCCGCGCGCGCTCCAGCGGCGGCACGCCGTAGGCCGTGGCCAGGCGCGCGGTGGTGATGCGTGCCCGTGCCGCGTCGGCGGTGTCGGTGATCTCCCAGGTACGGGTCATGGGCCGTCCGGCGGGTTCGGGGCCAGTACGGCCACGGCGGTGTCGTCCCGCACCGGGCGAGCCGAACTGCTGGCGTCGCGGACCGTCACGGCGGCCGTCACCGCCGGGTCGGCGGCCGCCCGGCAGGTGTCGGGCGTCGGGGTCCAGCGGCTCGGCAGACCGTCGCTGTGCAGGACCAGCACCCGGTCGTCCGCCCAGGCAGCCTCCTGCTCGCGCAGCGTCGTGGGCCGGTGGGTGCCGACGATGCCGGGCCGGGACACCAGGTGCCGCCAGGTACCGCCCTCGCACAGCCGCGCCCCGATGTTGCCGATGCCCGCGAACCTGAGCACCGCGGCGCGTGTGTCGACCTGCGCCACCGCCACGGCCGCGCCGCGGGTCCCGGTCAACGCCGTGTCGAGCCGCCGCAGCGCCTCGGCGGGCGCCAGGTGGGCCGAACCGCGCAGCGCCTCCACGGCGGCGGTCGAGGCACGCGCCGCCTCCGGGCCGTGTCCCAGCCCGTCGGCCAGCATCAGCGTCACCCGGTCCCCGGCCCGGACCCAGGCCCACGCGTCGCCCGAGTAGTCCGCGCCGCCGAAGGGGACGTTCACCGCGCCGGCCCGTACACCGGCCGCCGGACCCGGTCGTGCGGCACGGTTGCCGTCGGGTGCGGCGCCGATCCGGGCGACCACCACCGTGCCCCGGCCCGGAACGCTGTGCAGGTCGAAGTCGTCGGCGAGGCGCGCGCAGGTACCGAGGCCGGCGCCGAGGGAGCGCGTCGTGCTGAAACCGTCGCTCAGCGCGGCGGCCACGTCGGCGATCCCGGGCCCGTGGTCGACCGTGACGACCTGCACGAGGCGGGTCTCGTCACGTTCGGCCGTGAGAACGGTGGGCGCGACGACGTCGATGAGGACCTGTCCGCCCCCGGCGTGCTTGAGCAGGTTGGTGGCCAGCTCGGTCGCCACCAGCGCCGCGGTGGCGGTGTGCTGCTCGTCCAGACCGGCCAGGGTGGCCGCGTGCTCCGCCGCCACCCTGGCGTCGCGCACCCGGGTCGAGTCGTGCACCGGGACGTCCCACACGCGTGGCATCAGGACTCCTCACGCGGGCGGGGCGCCCGGCCCACCCAGGAGGTCACCCGCACGGTGGTGCCGGCCCCCGGGCTGCTCTCGATCGCGAACTCGTGCACCAGGCGCCGCGCGCCGCCCAGCCCCATGCCCAGCCCGCCTCCCGAGGTGAAGCCGTCGCTGAGCGCCTGCTCCAGGTCCGCGATGCCCGGTCCCTCGTCGCTGAAGGTCAGGCGCAGTCCCTGCGTGCCCCCCTCGGTGAGGGGCTGTGTCTCCATCGTTCCACCGCCGCCGTACACGAGCGTGTTGCGGGCCAGCTCGCTGGCCGCCGTGACCAGCTTCGTCTGGTCCACCAGCCCGAAGCCGAGCTGGGCGGCCGCCTGCCGCACATGCTGACGTACCCACACCAGATCCATGTCCGAACGGATCGGCAGGCGGGCCTGGGCGCCCGCGGCAGTGTGCATCACGGACTCTCCTGGCGCAGACCGCCGAAGCGGGACGACGGCGCGTGCCGCGTGAGCAGCCCCATGGCCACCTCGGTACTGAGCGCGGTGTGCACCCCCGGCAGCGTCAGACCCAGCTCGACCAGGGTGATCGCGACCGCCGGCCGCATGCCGACGACCACGGTGCGCGCGGCCAGCAGCTCCGTCTGCCCGGCGATCTCGGCCAGCACCCGGCCGAGGAAGGAGTCGACGATCTCCACACCGGAGATGTCGATGATCACCCCCGTGGCCCCGCTGCGGGAGATGGTCTCGGCGAGGTCCTGCTGGAGCTGCTGCGCCGTGCTGTCGTGCAGGTCCCCCTGCAGGGTGACCAGCAGCACCTCGCCGAGCCGCAGCACCGGAACATGACCCGTCACGGGACCCGCGTGGGGCCCCGGGAATGCCTCGCTCACCGCGCGACCGGGCCGTTCGCGACGGGGTTCACGATGCCGACTCCGAGCTGGTGCAGTACGTACCCCAGGGCGTCGGCGAGGCTCGCCCGGGTGACCACGGTGCCCAGGTCCAGGCCGAGGTGGACCATGGTCTGCGCGATCGCGGGCCGGATGCCGGAGACGATGCACTCGGCGCCCATCAGCCGGGCCGCCGCTACCGTCTTCATCAGGTGCTGGGCCACCAGCGAGTCGACGGTCGGGACTCCGGTGATGTCCAGGATCGCGTAGCGCGCCTGCTGCTCCACGATGGACTCCAGCAGGGTCTCCATGACGACCTGGCTGCGGGCGCTGTCCAGCGTGCCGATGAGCGGAACGGCCACGATGCCGTCCCACAGCTTGATCACGGGAGTGGCCACCTCCAGCAGCTGCAGCCGCTGGCGGTCGATGAGCGCCTGCCCCTCGCTGAGTGCCGTCTGCATGACCACGACCCGCAGGGTGCCCATCAGCACACTCAGCGTGGTGACGCAGTCCCGGGTGTGGTCGGCGGAGGCGTCCGGCAGGTCGGCCACGAGGAGGTTCTCGACCGGCGGGCGCAGGGCGGCCAGTTCGCTCGACACCTGGGCGGTGCTCAGGCCGGCCCGGGAGCGGGCCGCGCCCATCCGCGCCAACTGCTCGCGCACCGTCGTGAATCCGGCGGCGTCCGGGTCCTCCACCCGTGCCGCGTCGGCGACTTGGGCCAGTGCGTCCACCACGGCCTTGCCCGCCTCGACCGCCTCGTCGCGCGAGACGGTGAACACGGCCCGGAACAAGGGCTCGTCCGCCCATCGCTGGGCGATCTGCTCACGACGCCGCCGCAGGAAGTCCCTGACCTCGTCCGTCGGCGATCCCGCTGTTCCCTCCGCCTGTTCCGGCACCTGTTCCACTCCTCATCCGCGTTGCGCCGCACGGCACCCCGAAGGTGGCGTGACGGCGACATGAGTCTGCCGGGCGACAACTGTAACCACCCGCCGACCTCGTACGACACCTGCTCCCGCGGGAACGGTCCGGATGAGCGCCGGGGAGGAAAGGTCTCAGGCGTCCGGAACCCGCGGTCCCTCCGGCTGGGCGTCGACGCGGGCGAGTGCCTCGTCGAGGCTCTCGGAGACCGGCACGGTGATGCTCACCCCCGTCAGGTCCAGCACGCGCCTCACCGCCGGGGCGGGCGCGATGATGTGCACACTGCCCGGCAGCTCGCGAGCCTCCTGATACACCCGCAGAATGATGTTCATGCCGGAGGAGTCCATGAACGGGACCTCCGACAGGTCCAGCAGGAAGTGCCGTCGGCCGTGGTGGAGTTGGTTGGCCAGGTGGTGCTGGAACTCGGTCGCCGTGTCGACGTCCAGGTAACCCTCCACCTTGAGCAGCGCGACCTCCTCCCGGGGCAGCGTCACCTCTACGGACAGCGGGTTCTGGGCTATGGGCACGTGTACCTCCAACAGGACGGACATCGGTGGCTCGGCGTGTGCCACCGCGCCCGCCGATTACCCCCGAATCCGCCTCCCACACCTGTCCGGCCGGGACCTTGAGTCCCGCACCGTCGTCACCCGACCCGGATACCCACCAGGCAGGTGTCGTCGTCCGTGTCCGACCTGCTGTAGGTGAGCAGCCGGTCCAGGTGCTGGTCGAGCGTCTTGGGTGTCGGACGCACGGTGCTGAGCAACTGGGCCAGCGCCTCCTCCACCGACCGGTCGCGGCGCTCGATCAGCCCGTCGGTGTACATCAGCAGCGTGTCCTCTCCGGCCAGCTGCACCTCGTCCTCCTCGTACACCGCCTCGGCCACGGCTCCCAGCAGCATGCCCCTGAGCAGCGGCAGCGGCTCGGCCCCAGGGCCCCGGACCAGCACCGGCGGCAGATGGCCCGCCCTGGCCCAGCGCAGTGTGCGCCGGGCCGGGTCGTACAGGCCGCACACCGCGGTGGCCGTGACCCCGCCCGTCAGATGATGCGCCACGATGTTGAGCCACGACAGCAGCTGCCCCGGTCCGGCACCGGTCACCGCCAGGCCGCGCAGCGCGTTGCGCAGGACCACCATGCTGGTCGCGGCCTCTATGCCGTGCCCGGCCACGTCCCCCACGCACAGCAGCACCCGCCCGCTCGGCAGCATCACGGCGTCGTACCAGTCGCCGCCCACCAGCTGCTCCGTCTCCGCGGGCCGGTACCGGACGGCCACCTGGAGGGCCGGCACCTTCAGCGGGGTCTGGGTGGGCGGCATGATCGCGTGCTGCAACTGCAGGGTCAGCCGGTTGCGCTCGATGGCCTCCTGCTCGGTGTGCGCCAGCCGGTCGCGCGTCGCCGCGAGCGCCACCTCGGTCCAGTGCTGCGCCGAGATGTCCTGATAGGCGCCCCGTACGAGGAGGAGGCGGTCGTCGGCGTCCAGGACCGGCTCGGCCACCACCCGGACGTGCCGGGTCACCCCGTCGGGCCGCTGCAGCCGGAACGCCGCCGACGCCGGCCGGCGGTGGTGCAGGAGCGTACGCAGGAACCGGCCGATGACGACGGCCTCGTCCGGGTGGGCGTGGGCGGTCAGCTCCTCCAACGGCACCGGCGTACTGGCCTGCGGACGCCCGTACAGGTCGAAAAGCTGCCCGTTCCAGGTGATCTCGCCGGTCAGCAGGTTCTCCTCGAAGCCACCGATGCGGCCGAGGCGCTGGGCGTGCTGGAGCAGGCTGGCCAGCCGGGCCGTCTCGTCCTCGATGCGCCAGATGAGCAGGACGGCGTTGCCGTGCCGGCTGACGCTGATGTCCGCGAGCGCCGACAGCGGCACCTGGTCCACCAGCGCGGTCAGGTTCATGCGCCGGGCCCGGAACGGTTCGCCCGTGGCGTACACCCGCTCCACGCTCTGGTACAGCTCGCTGTCCCCGGCGGCCATCGGGTAGGCCTCAAGCAGCAGCGCGCCGCCCACCACGGCACGCGGCCGGCCGGCCGGATCGAGGAAGCTCTTGTTCACGTGCTGGATACGGAAGTCCGCCAGGTGACCCTCGGCGTCCAGATGCGGCACCAGGACCAGTGCGGGGTCGTACAGCCCGTCCGCCAGGTCCATCAGCTCCACCGCGTCCGGCATGACCCGCGGCTCCTGCCCGGCGCCGTGCGGCGGCGTGTACGACTCCAGGGTGTGCGCGCACAGCTCCGCCAGGGCCTCCACCTGGCGCACCACCTGGGGCGGCTGCGGGGCCAGCGCAGCCGGCCAGGCGATCTCCAGCACGCCGTGGATGCGCCCCCCGGTACCGGCGGGCACGGCGGCCCTGCCGCCGTCCGGGTACTGGTGCCGGCCCACACTGGGCAGCCCGGTCTCGGCCAGGGAGGTGATCCACTGGCCCGCGCGCTCGGTCAGCCCGCACCGGGCCACCGTCGCCACGTCCGGCGGCACGTAACGCCAGCGGGTGGCCTCGGCCGCCGAGAACCCCGCGCTGCCGGCCAGTGTGAGCGACCCGTCGTACCCGGCCGCCCAGATGGCCACGGCGACCGCGCCGAGCGGGCGCAGCGCCTGCTCCAGCAGGGCGTCGGCGACGGCCTGGGTGTCGTCCGCGGCCAGCGCGCCGCTCTCGGCCGCCCGCAGGCGCACGGCGGCCGACTCGGCCACCGCCTCCCCGGCCTCCGCGCCGTCCGCGCCCTCCTGGGCCACCGCGGCCTGCGCGGCGGCGGTGGCCGTGAGGAAGGCGTCCGTGACCTCCGACATCCGGTCCCGGGCGGCCTGGTTGATGACGTCGACCGCGAACTCCAGGGGCGTCACCTGGGACTGCTCGGCCAGCTCGGCGAGCTGGCGGGCGGCCTGCGCCGGACCGCACCCGAGCCGCGCGACCAGGATGCCCTTGGCCAGCTCGATCAGCGCCCGGCCCTCGGCCTCCGCCTGGGCGGCCCGGACCTCGCGGCTGAGCCGGTCCACCGTGGCCGCCAGCCTGCCCACCGGCGACAGCGGGGTCATTTCGCGCAGGTCGGCGGCCGGCCCGTCGACCGCGTGGGACCGCGGTGGCCCGGACGCCGGGGGCGGCGTGGCCGACGTTTCCCGCGGCGCGGCGCCGGTCGGGTCGCGCGGCTGCTCGGACATGTTCACGATGAGGACGCTCCTCGGCTGGAGACCGTCACGGAGCACGACGGGTCGCGCCGCGCACCGCCCGGCCCACCGGTGTACGGGACGGGGGCCGGCACGCTCATGCGGGCAGCCACCGCCGGACGCAGGCGATGAGGTCCTGGGTGTCGACGGGCTTGGTGACGTAGTCGCTGGCGCCCGAGGCGAGGCTCTTCTCCCGGTCACCGGGCATCGCCTTCGCGGTCACCGCGATGATCGGCAGCTCCGCGTACCGGGGGATCCGGCGGATCTCGGCCGTCGCCGTGTAGCCGTCCATCTCCGGCATCATCACGTCCATCAGGACCAGCGCGACGTCCGGGTGGTCCACCAGCGTCTCGATGCCCCGGCGCCCGTTCTCCGCGTGCAGGACCCGGAAGCCGTGCAGCTCCAGAATCCCGCTGAGCGCGAAGAGGTTGCGCGCGTCGTCGTCGACGACGAGGACGGTGCGCCCGGCAGGCGAGCCGTCCAGGGCGGCCGGGGCCGGGGTCTGCTCCTCGGGCCGGACCAGGGACAGCACGTCCCCCGGTTCCTCGGCGGCCAGGTGCAGGGCGATGCGCTCCCGCAGTTCGTCCAGGCTGGACAGGAACTCCAGCGCCCCGCCCGGCGCGCCCGAGCGCAGGTTCTCCTCCAGCGCCGCGTCCGCGCGGTGACCGCTGTGCACGAGCACCGGCACGCTGGCCAGCGCCGAGTCGCCGCGCAGGGCCTGAAGGAAACGGGACGCCTCGGCGTCCGGCATGCCCAGCTCCAGGACGACGCAGTGGCACGGCTCGGCCGCCAGCGCGCCGGCGGCCTCCTGCGCCCCCACGGCCGTGATGACGTCGAGCGGAGGCCGGTCGGCCGCGTCGTCCCGTCCGTGCGTCAGGTCGGCGATCACGCTCTCCGCGACGAGGGTCAGCAGACCGCGCGGACGCTCCTCCACGACGAGCAGCCGTCGCGGGCGCTGCCGGTGGCCGACCGTGAGCTCGGGCGCCGGCCCCCGGCGGGTGAGCACGTCGGCCGCCGACTCGGCCGGGGCGTGCTCCGCCGTCCGGTCGAGCAGCTCCTCGAAGTCGGGCCGGGCCACGGGCAGGAACAGCGTGAACGTACTGCCCCGGTCGGGCGTGCTCTCCACGGTGACGGCGCCGCCGAGCAGCTGGGCGATCTCCCGGGTGATGGACAGGCCGAGCCCGGTGCCGCCGTACTTGCGGCTCGTCGTGCCGTCCGCCTGCTGGAAGGCGCCGAAGACCGACTCCAGGTTCTGCTCGGGGATGCCGATGCCCGTGTCCTTCACCCGGAAGGCCACCACGGCACCGCCCCGGATCACGCCGCTGGGCACCTCGTCGTCCGGCGCCGGTTCGACGGCCAGCTCCACCCCGCCCCGCTCGGTGAACTTCACCGCGTTGGACAGCAGGTTGCGCAGCACCTGACGCAGCCGGGAGTCGTCGGTGAGCAGGTCCGCCGGTGCTCCGGCGGCCGTCGTCACCGTGAACTCCAGGCCCTTCTGCGTCGTCATGGGCCTGAAGGTGGCCTCGACGTACTCGATGAGCTGCCGCAGCGTCACACGCTCGGGGGCGACGTCCATCTTGCCCGCCTCGACCTTCGAGAGGTCCAGGATGTCGTTGATCAGCTGGAGCAGGTCCGAGCCCGCGGAGTGGATGATGCCCGCGTACTCGACCTGCTTCGGGGTGAGGTTGCGCGACGGGTTCTGGGCGAGCAGCTGGGCGAGGATGAGCAGGCTGTTGAGCGGGGTGCGCAGCTCGTGGCTCATGTTGGCCAGGAACTCCGACTTGTACTTCGAGGCCAGCGACAGCTGCTGGGCGCGGGCCTCCAGCTCCTGCCGCGCCTGCTCGATCTGCAGGTTCTTCGCCTCGATGTCCCGGTTCTGCGTCGCCAGGAGGGACGCCTTGTCCCCCAGCTCGGCGTTGGAGCGCTGCAACTCCTCCTGCTGCACCTGGAGCTCCGCCGAGCGGGCCTGGAGCTCTGCGGTCAGGCGCTGCGACTCGGCGAGGAGCTCGTCGGTACGGGCGTTGGCCACGATCGTGTTGACGTTCACGCCGATGGTCTCCATCAGCATGTCCAGAAAGTCCCGGTGGACCTGCGTGAACGCGGTGACCGACGCCAGCTCGATCACACCGAGGACCTGCCCCTCGACCACGATGGGCACCAGCACCAGGGCGGCCGGAACCACCTCGCCGAGCCCCGAGGAGATGGTCACGTAGCCCGGCGGCAGCTCGTCCACCACGATGGTGCGCCGGCTGCGCGCCGCCTGCCCGACCAGGGTGCGGCCGAAGGCGATGCGCGTGGGCCGGCTCGCGTCCTCGGGATAGCCGTAGGAGCCCACGAGTCTGAGCTCGGGTCCGCCGTCGCCGTCCTCGGCCAGATAGAACGCGCCGTACTGGGCCGAGACCAGCGGCACCAGCTCGTCCATGATCAGCTCGGCGACCACCGGCAGATCCCGGTGTCCCTGCATCAGCCCGGAGATCCGGGCGAGATTGGTCTTGAGCCAGTCCTGCTCCTGGTTGGCCCGCGTGGTCTCGCGCAGGGACTCCACCATGGAGTTGATGTTGTCCTTCAGCTCGGCGACCTCGCCGGACGCCTCCACGTTGATGGAGCGGGTCAGATCGCCCTCGGCGACGGCGGAGGTGACCCCGGCGATCGCGCGGACCTGCCGGGTGAGGTTGCCGGCCAGTTCGTTGACGTTCTCCGTGAGGCGCTTCCAGGTCCCGGAGACGCCCTCCACCTCGGCCTGGCCGCCGAGCCGGCCCTCGGTGCCGACCTCGCGGGCCACCCGGGTGACCTCGTCGGCGAAGGCGGAGAGCTGGTCGACCATCGTGTTGATGGTCGTCTTGAGCTCCAGGATCTCGCCGCGCGCGTCGACGTCGATCTTCTTCGACAGGTCGCCCCGGGCCACCGCGGTCGTCACCAGCGCGATGTTGCGCACCTGGCCGGTGAGGTTGTTGGCCATGGAGTTGACGTTGTCGGTCAGGTCCTTCCAGGTCCCGGCGACGTTCGGCACGTGCGCCTGGCCGCCGAGCCGGCCCTCGGTGCCGACCTCGCGGGCCACCCGGGTGACCTCGTCGGCGAACGCCGACAGCGTGTCGACCATCGTGTTGATGACGTCGGCCAGCGCCGCGACCTCGCCCTTGGCCTCGACCGTGATCCGCTGCGACAGGTCGCCGCGCGCCACGGCGGTCGCGACCTGCGTGATGGAGCGGACCTGGCCGGTGAGGTTGTTGGCCATGGAGTTGACGTTGTCGGTCAGGTCCTTCCAGGTGCCCGACACCCCGCGCACCTGGGCGCGTCCGCCCAGGTTGCCCTCGGTGCCGACCTCGCGGGC